>CAITMP010000884.1 GCA_903893525.1 uncultured Acidobacteriia bacterium
AGTTTTCCATCGCGCGGTCATTGTAGTGCGGGCGGGGGTGGAAAACGAACCATGGGGGCTGGAAACACCTCGGCCAGGGAGGTGCTTTTTGTTTTGGTTTGTAGGGGTTACGAGAATTTTTGGGTGATGGAAAATAGTTGTGATGGACGAATGAGCCCTAATGGAACTGCGGCATACTGCGGTTCAGGGATGGCAAGGAACACGACACTCCAGAATGGTCGCGACGGAACCTCTGGAGTTGTGAGCGAATTCCCGCTTCCACGCAGAGAGCCTGCGATCCCTGCGGGTGACGATGGTTCGGTCGGTCTACAGGCACTGCGGGCTGCGATCGATGCCGGAGATGCCAGTGGGATTGCACCTCCCGGATCATTCGAGCGTGTACGCCGGAAGCTGAAGTTGTCCTCCGCCTGCCTGCAATAGGAACCCGAACAGACGTGTCCGATATTCGCCTCTCCCTATTGGCCGAAGACGACCTTTTGGAGATCGGAGACTACACACAGCGCCGCTGGGGGGCTGGCCAGGCGAACCGGTACTTGGACGGGCTGGAGCATTGCTGCCAAGTGCTTGGCTGCCGGATGCTTGCGGCCAACCCGGAGTTGGGACGGGTCTGTGACGATGTCCGCGTCGGATTGCGCCGAATGGAACACGCAAGCCATGTTGTATTTTTCCGCGTCGAACCGGGGGGTATCGTGATCACCCGAATCCTCCACAAGAGCATGCATCCCGGACGGCATGCCATGGAGGACGAGTGATGAGGAGCCCGCGCAGCGAGGGTGTCCTGAAACTTGTGCAGTCGTCCGCACATGGCCAAAGATTGGGCTACACCAATCAATGGCTGAAAATTCTCTGCTTGGCGCACGCATAGATGGACGTACGGCCGAAAAGGCGCTGCCGTTCGAACCGCTCAACCCCAACGCGGAGATTTTTCAGAGTGACGTCGTGGTCCTGCATGCCTAGCCCATTGGGATAGTGCCGGAGCGGCGGATTTTTATTTAGGTAGGCGCTGAATTTGTTGTAGGCCTGCGGCGTGCCCACCGCTTGGGCTACGGCAAGACTTGGCTCACGTCAGCCTCCAAGCTGATCCGAAGTCTCGATCCCGTCGCTGCCGCATACCGCTCCAACGTCCGTGTGGAAGGGCGCGTGCCACGCCTTTCCAGCCTTGCCACGACTACCTGCGTGGTTTTCATCCGCTCCGCAACCTGCTCCTGCGTCAAACCGGCCCGCGTACGGGCTTGAATCAAGGTCTGGACGAACGAAAACTCCTCATCCAGAGCCGCATACTCACGTTTGTATTCATCCATTTCGCGTGCAGATCACCCGCTGGAATTCTTCCCGTCACTCAACCTCCTTTGCACGAACCAAGGCCAATTCAATTCCGCCATCGGCGTCTTCAGCCGCAACCGAGCACCCCGGTGCGCCAAGCCAATGAGCAATTCACGCCCACCCACCAACTACCCCCAACCGGCCACAAGCGGCGCAACCGCCAAATCCTCATCGATCAATGGCCAATGGATTCCATAGCCGGAGGGCGACAGATGCGCCTCAGCCCGCTGTGAGTCACTCGCAGCGGCCAACCGGGGCGAGCACTCCGACCAGGGAATCAACACATCGCGGTCTGGCAACACGACCAACAGACCTTGTACAGTCGCTCGAATTTCCCGAGCCAATAACGGTTGCAACATCATGCTAGCGGTCATGATTGAAGTACTCCTCCCATGCTTCACCGATCTGGTCCAAATGGTCGAATAGTATCTGCCGAATCTCACGGCGACAGCTGGGGCGTGAGGCCGGACTCAAACGCCTCTTCAATGCCAAACATTCAGGCCAAACAGCGTCGTGTCGATCCAAAACTTGCATTCCGCGCCGCCCTTCGTGCAATGAACATGCATCGGCTCGAAACCCTCGTTGGCGTAGAAAAAGATCCGCAAGCCATTGATCAGTAGTATTGTCGGCGCTATTCGGCCCGATCATAACACTTGGGACGGGACTGGTACAAGCAGCCGAAGCGGGTTCTTTCCCGCGCACATCCAGCTCTCGCGCAAATCCGGCGGCCAAAACAACGTCGTGACCGTGCCAGAAAACGTTGTGCCTCTCGGCGAGCAGGTTCGCCATCGCCCGACATGCCGCGACGTTGGGGAGAAACCAGAACGAGTGCTGCAGGTAGGGGAGCAGCCGCGCATCCGAATAGGGGAATGGTGGCGGCGATTCCGTCTTGAGGCCGTCCACAATCTTCGGTGCGTACTGGCCGGGGACAATGTCCAGCCACTTTTGGACGTCGCTCTTGTGCTTGAATTGGGCGTCCTTTCCCGTGCCGAGGCCGGTACCCAGACCAGGCAGGGCAAGACGGATGAGGAACGATGAGGGCGGCTCGCCGCGCTTTCGGACGGAGCTCTAATTCCGAGGACCAAGCGCACGGTCTGGCAGCGCAGCATGCTTCTCCCGCTCTTGAGGCCGTGCCCCGCCCGGGCGAGTCCGCTTTAAAAGAGGGACTGGAACGGTTGCGGCGGCCAAGATGGCCACCCCACAACAGCACGACCACGTTTTCGTGACACCCGGCCTGGTCCGAGCCGGGCATGTCCGGCGACGGAGGCTTTGTTTTACGCTGGGATACACTGGGGGGGTGTGGAGGACGAGATCCAGTTTGACTGGGACGCGGATAACCGCCTGCACCTCGCGGCCCACAGCGTACCGCCAGAAGAGTTTGAGCAGGTGATGTGGAACGAGCCAGTGGATTTGGAGTATCAAAACGTCAAGGCGGAGGATAGATACCGCTCTGTGGGTCTCACCAACAGTGTCAGGATCCTGGTGCTGGTATGGACAGGCCGAGCAAACCGGGTTCGAGCAGTTACGGCGCCGGAGGCTGAAAACTAGGCGAACAAGTCCTCAATACGCTGGACTTCCATTAGGCGCATCCCGACCTCAGTCAATTCGCCAGACTTCATCGAGCGCAACCGCTTGCGGACATCGGGCGGTACGAGCCCGAAGCGCTTCTCCAGCATGTCGAACAGGAACTCGACCCGGCCTTTGGCCTCGCCTTCGGCGAACCCCTTCTCGCGCCCTTCCCGATAGGGCGGGCCGAAAACGGCATTTTTCAGAATTTCGCGTTCGCTGAGCATTTTTCTCGACTCCTGTATGACTGCGTCCGTCAACTGTCTCAGGCCCGCCAGCATTGACAGCTCGGCCAAGGCTTCCCCGCGCTCGTCGTCCTCGGGCCGACTGGCAATCCTTTCTTCTTTGAGGAACCGCGGACGACTTGGCCGCGAAGCAAGCTCCACCGCTACCGATGCCGAAGAGCGCGCGGCCCGTCCGCTGCGATCCGACGAACGGTGCCCGGTTGATTTCCGAGTTTCGTGAGGACCGAAACCACATTATCGCCGAGGTTGGGGATCGCAAGCAATGCTTCGCCGTCCAGATCGCGAATGTCGACGACATGCCAACTGAGGATGTTTTCCCCGTCATCGTACCGGTTCGGGATCGGCTTGCGGGAAGGCCCGCTATAAAGCAGAATGTGCTTCGGCATGCGCCGGTAGCGCACTGCTGTTCCAAATTGGTACTCGCCGACACGGAAGCCTAGCCTCGGGCGAATCCGGCTCTCGATTTCAATACCGATGAGGCCACGGTTTGCGGTTTCGGCTATTCGAGGTCACACCTGCGAGATCGCGGCGTGTATTGCGGACTTTGGGAGTCTCGACGTTGAGCCAGCGCATGTCGCGGGTGCCAGCGATGGTCTCGAGCAGCAGGCTTCCCGGCTTGGTGAGGAGATTTTCATGGTGACGTCGTAGTCCTGCATGCCCGGCCTATTGTGATAGTGGCGGAGCGGCGGATTTTTCTCAGGCAAAGCGCGGACTTTGAAGGATGATTGCGACACGGCGGATATGATTGAAAGCGTTGTTCGTCCAGCGTTAGCCTTCGGGAGACCTTGCTTGAATTCCAGACACCGGTTCCACCAAATAAGCCTGATACTTGCGTTGCTGTCCGGCCCGCCGTCATTATTGGCGCAGCAGCCTCCCCCGCAGCAGCCTCCCCCGCAACGGCCGCAAATCATCCAGCAACTCACGTTCACCCCCTATCACGCCGACGGCATTTACGATGTGGGGGAAACCGTCGGATGGACCGTCGCACCGGGTCCTGTGGCACCCACCTACAGCTACAAATGGACCATCCGCCGGAACAACGCCGTCGTGTTGGGCGAAGGCAAGCTGGACCTGTCGTCAGGCAAGGACAAGATCGAGATTGCCGCCGACCAGCCGGAGATGATCTATGTGGCAATCGAGCCCTACGCACAGCTTGGAAGCGACGCCGCCGGGACCGCCCCGAAATTTGTGGGCGGCAACACCGGGCGCGACAACGGACTCTATGCCGTGGGTGCCGCAGTCGCACCTTCGAAGATCAGCCTCGCCACACCCCGTCCAACGGACTTCGACGCCTTCTGGGAGGCAAAACTGGCCGCCCAGGCGAAAATTCCGATCCACGCCGAGCTGACCCCCGTTCCAACCGATGTGCCCGGCGTGGAAATGCACATGTTCGCGCTGGATGCGCTCGGCTCGAAAGCACATGGTTACGTGGCCAAACCGGCGCGGGAGGGCAAGTTCCCGGCGCTGGTCCAGCTGCAATATGCCGGGGTTTACGCCCTCAACGCACGCGCCGACGCCCAACGGGCCGCCGAGGGTTGGCTCATGATCAACGTCGATTCCCACGACAAGCTGCCTTCGGAAGCGCTGGGAGATGTGCCCCGGAACTACGCGACCATCGGCAACACGGACCGCGAGAAGTCGTACTTTCTCTCGATGTACCTCCGGGATTCGCGGGCACTGGATTACCTGCTGACCCGGTCGGACTGGGATGGCAAGACAATCGTACTGACCGGCGGCAGCATGGGCGGACAGCAGAGCATCGTGCTGGCTGGGCTGCGCCCCGAAAAAATTACCGCAGTCCTGGTCTGCGTACCGGCTGGTGCCGATTCCAACGGCGACCTGCACGGACGGAAGGCGGGCTATCCCAACTGGCCGTCAGACAATTCGACCGTGATGAGCGCCTCGCGCTATTTCGACACGATCAACTTCGCATCGCGGATCCAAGCACCCGTGATGGCTGGAATGGGCTTCATCGACACAATTTCACCCCCGGCAGGCATCTGGACCATGCTCAACCAGATTTCCAGTGCCAAGGAACCCCTCCCGATGATCGAGTCCGAGCACGACAATTTGACTCCCGCCAAGGGCCGCGCCTGTCCCGCACGCACCAAGGAAATCCGGGACTCGATCCTGGCGGGCAGCGAATACAAACCCAACGGCCTCAGGCCGGCAGGCAGGTAGGGGAAAACACATGACGAAAATCAAAGGTCTCCGATGGTGGATGATCGTGCTGATCATGCTCGGGTCCATCATCAACTACCTCACCCGCAGCACCTTGGCCGTCGCGGCCCCGACGCTGCTGCAGCAATTGCATATCGGAGCGAAGGAGTATTCGTGGATACTCGGCGCTTTCCAGGGTGCCATCATGGCGCAGCCGATCTGCGGCTACGTGCTGGATGTGCTGGGGCTGCGGTTCGGCTTCGCGATCTTCGCCATCACGTGGTCGCTGGTCAGCATGGCGCATGCGCTGGCGGGTAGCTGGCAGGCATTCGCATGGCTTCGTGGACTGCTCGGGTTCGCGGAAGGATCGGCCAACCCGGCGGGTATGAAGGCGACGTCGGAATGGTTCCCGGCGAGCGAGCGTGGCTTGGCGGGCGGAGTTTTCAATATCGGAGCGTCGGTGGGGTCGATGCTGGCACCGCCTTTGGTCGCTTGGGCGATTTTGCGGTACAACTGGCAGTCCGCGTTCGTGATCACCGGATGCCTGGGACTGGTTTGGGCGATGCTCTGGCTGCTGTTCTACCAGTCCCCCGACAAGCACCCCAGACTCTCCGCCGAAGAGCGGGCCCTGATTGCGGCTGGACAGGAAAAGCACCTCCGGGGCGACGGTTCGCGGCCCTCGCTGCTCAAGATCCTGGGGCAGCGCAACTTCTGGGGAATTGCGATCCCCCGGTTTTTGGCCGACCCGACTTGGGGTACCTTGAGCTTTTGGCTGCCGCTCTACCTGAGCACGGTCCGGCACATGGATTTGAAGCACATCGCGCTCTTCGCGTGGATGCCTTTCCTCGCGGCGGATTTCGGGTGCGTTTTCGGCGGTCTGGTCGCCATGACATTCCAGAAACGCCTGGGACTCACGGTGATCAATTCCCGGCGCGCGGCGTTCACGCTGGGAGCGTTCCTGATGATGGGTGTGGCGTTCGTGGGCTTTGTGGAAAGCCCGTACGCGGCGATTGCGCTGCTGAGCCTGGGAGGTTTTGCACACCAGACCCTTTCAGTGACCGTGATCACGATGTCGTCCGATCTGTTCCGCAAGAACGAAATCGCAACCGCTGCGGGAATGGCGGGAACCTTTGGCAATGCGGGCCTGTTGATTTTCTCGCTGCTGATTGGGGGCTTGGTGGCGAAGGTTGGGTACACGCCGTTCTTCATTTGCCTGGGATTGCTTGACCTCGTCGGCGCGACGGTCCTGTGGACCGTGGTCCGGGAGCGCCGGGAGGCTCTTCCCAAGGAAGTAGGCCAGCAAGAGGTGCCTGCATGACGATTCGAAATCCAATTCTGCCCGGATTCAACCCGGACCCCTCGATTGTGCGGGTTGGGGACGACTATTACATCGCCACATCCACGTTCGAGTGGTTTCCGGGCGTGCAAATCCACCATTCCCGTGACCTTGTCCACTGGAGGCTCCTAAGCCGTCCGCTGAACCGGCCCAGCCAGCTGAACATGCTGGGGGACCCGGACTCCTGCGGCGTCTGGGCGCCATGTCTCACCTATGCGGACGGTCTGTTCTGGCTGGTCTATACCGACGTGAAGCGCTATGGCAGGACCACCCAGGGTGGGGCGGCGGGTGCCTCGCTCCGCGACACGCACAACTACCTGGTGACAAGTCCGCGGATCGACGGGGATTGGTCGGACCCGGTCTTCCTGAACAGCACGGGGTTCGACCCGTCGCTTTTCCATGACGATGACGGACGCAAGTACGTTGTGAATTTGCGGTGGGACCACAGGCCCGGCCACAATCGGTTCTCCGGAATCGAATTGCAGGAATACTCGGTGGACCAGAGTAAGCTGGTCGGGCCGATCCACACGATTTTCCATGGCACCTCGCTCGGCTTTACCGAGGGAAGCCACCTCTACCGGCGAAACGGGTACTACTACCTGTTGACGGCGGAGGGGGGCACCGGCTGGGGACATGCCGTGACCATGGCGCGGTCCCGCAACCTGACCGGACCTTATGAATTGCACCCGGACGCGCAGATCCTGACGGCCCGCCACCGGCCCGACATCGAACTCCAGCGGGCCGGACATGCCGATTTGGTGGAGACGCAGGATGGCGCAACGTACTTGGTGCACCTGTGCGGCCGTCCGATTCCGAATCGCGGACGATGCACGCTCGGACGCGAAACTGCTATCCAGCCGATGGCCTGGGCGGACGACGGCTGGCTCCGCACCTTGGACGGGAAGGGCGTTCCCTACCCCGAGGTCGTCGCGCCGGACCTGCCTCCCCACGTTTTCCCGCCATCGCCGGAACGCGAGGATTTCGACAGCCCGAACCTGCCCCTCGACTTCCAGTGGCTGCGTTCCCCTTGGCCGGAGGAACTGTTCAGCCTCACGGATCGCCCCGGGTATCTGCGACTGTATGGCCGGGAGACGGTGGGGAGC
>CAITMP010000885.1 GCA_903893525.1 uncultured Acidobacteriia bacterium
CATCGGCGGTCTTGGTGACCTCCCAGGTGACCTTTGGAGTCCGTTGCGGCATGCGTCCGTAGATTTCGCGGTCGAAAAGTTCGACGATTTCGGGGCGGCGCTTGTCCCACCAATCCTTGGCGTTCTTGACGGGCTTGCCGCTGTTGAGAACGAGCGGATCGGGGAGTTTCGGATAGGGGTTGGCCTTGGACTCGTCGTAGTTGGCGGCGTTGGGGGCATCCGGATTGCTGCCGTTCGCTCCGTTGCGGAGTTCCTTGATGCCGAGCAGGTCGAGCATCTTCTGGCGGTCGGCTTGAGATGCCGCCTGCTGCGCCAGCATGGCGGGGGAAGGCGCGGGCCTTGCGGGAGCGGCCACCGGGGGAGCCTGGGCGGTTAGCGTGGATGCAAAGGCCAACCCGACGGCGAAGTGGGTACGGAACATGGGACTACCTCTTTCGAATGCGCCGACCGGGAGGGTGGTCGGCGCATTTGAAAGAATATCACCTGCCGGACTATCTGTTCAGGAGTTTGGTGATCGCGGTTACATCGTAGACGCAGCCGCCCCAGGTGCCGCCGCTGGCGTTCTGGAGAGCAGCCCATAGCCGGGAATCGTCGGGGAGGCCCGGGTCCGGTGCAAGTTCGGCGCAAAGGTCGCGGTCGGCCAGAAGCCGGTTGCCTGCCTCCACCGTCAGGGTGCCGTCGGCTTCGGGGGCAAGAAGGTTCACCGTCCCCACCAGATTGTTGCGGTCCACCGTGATTTCGATGGTGTCGCCTTCGATGAGTTTGCCTACCGGCCCACCCGCGAGCGCCTCCGGGGTGACGTGCCCAATGCAGGCACCGGTGGAAACACCGCTGAATCGCGCGTCCGTAATCACCGCGACATGCTTGCCGAACGAGAGATGTTTCAGAGCCGAGGTGATCTGGTAAATCTCCTCCATGCCAGAGCCGAGCGGGCCGCGGCACCGCAAGACGATCACGTCGCCTTCCTTGATCCGGTCCGGGCCGTTGCTTTTGATCGCCTGGATGACGGCGTGTTCGGTTTGGTAGACGCGGGCCGGGCCGCGCTTGCGGTAGACGCCATCCTCACCGACCACGGAAGGATCAATTGCCGTGCTCTTGATGACCGAGCCGCCGGGTGCAAGGTTGCCGACCGGGAAAGTCACCGTCGAGGTCAATCCGTTGGCGCGAGCCGCCGTGGGCGACATGATTACGTCGTCGGGATCCACGCCGTCCTTCGCCTTCAGCACTTTGCGGATGGAGTGGCGGCGTTCGGAATCCTCCCACCAATCGAGCATGGTGCCGATGGTTTCGCCGGAAACGGTCATGGCGGATGTGTCGAGTAGTCCAGCGCGCCGCAGGTGTAGCATCACTTCCGGAACACCGCCTGCCATGAAGACCTGGACGGTCGGGAAGTATTTCGGGCCGTTGGGGAGTGCGTCCACCAGACGCGGGATTTCGCGGTTGATGCGGGTCCAATCGTCCACCGTGGGGCGGCGGAGTCCTGCGGCGTGCGCGATGGCCGGGATGTGGAGGATCAGGTTTGTCGATCCACCGAATGCGGCGTGCACCACCATGGCGTTGGCGAAGGACGCGTCGGTCAGGATCTTGCCCATGGTGAGGCCCATGGATTCCATCCGCAGGACGGCGCGGGCGGAGCGGCGGGCCATGTCGAGCCAAACCGGCTGGCCGGAGGGGGCCAAACCGGAGTGGGTCAGGGACATGCCCAGCGCTTCACCAACAACCTGGGAAGTACCGGCGGTTCCGAGGAACTGGCATCCGCCACCGGGGCTGGCACAACTGCGGCAAAGAGCTTCCGCCGCGGCTTCCAGCGTGATTTCGTTGTGGGCGAAGCGCGCACCCACGGACTGGACGCGTCCGGCGTCCTCGCCCTGTTCGGCCAACAATGTCGTTCCGCCGGGAACCAGAATGCAGGGCATGTCGCCGGAACCGGCCAATGCCATCATCATGGCGGGCAGGCCCTTGTCGCAGGTGGCGACGCCGATCACGCCACGGCGCGTCGGCAGGGAACGGATTTGGCGGCGGAAAACAATCGCCGCATCGTTTCGGTACGGCAGGCTGTCGTACATGCCCGGCGTGCCCTGGGTCCGGCCGTCGCAGGGGTCGGTGCAATAAGCGGCGAACGGAACGGCGTTCAGGGAGGATAGTTCCTCGGCTGCGGCCTGCATCAGAAGCCCCACTTCCCAGTGCCCGGTGTGGTACCCGAGGGCGACGGCAGTGCCGTCCTCCCTCCGGATTCCGCCATGGGTGCTGAGGATCAGGATCTCCTTGCCACCCAGCTTGGCCGGATTCCAACCCATGCCCGCGTTCTGCGCCCAGCCGAACAGGTCGCCGGACGGGCGGTTCAGGAGCATGTCCACGGTAATGGGGACGCTGCCCTGGGGGCCGGGAGCTTTGGAGCGGATGTCGAAGATGGAAGAGTCGGACCCTGTGACTTGGTCGAGGGAGATGGCGGACGGAGGCATGAAACCGCTATTGTCTCACCACACGGCAAGCGCGGAATGATCGATTTTAGATCAGCTTGTCGCGAATCGCCAGTTTGACGAGTTCGCCAAGCGAGTCGACACCCAACCGGGCATAAATATCGGCACGGTGGCTTTCCACGGTACGCAGATCGATCTCCAGCCGGGCCGCAACTTCCTTGTTCCCACAGCCCACCAACAATTGGTTCAGTACATCGAGTTCCCTCGGCGTCAGGAGGTATTGAATCGGGATGTGCTCCCCTTCCTCCAATTCGGCAGGAGTGCGGGCGGCGGAATCCGACGCGAAGAACGCTTCGCCGGCGATCATTCGCTCCACGGCCTCGACAAGCTTCTCCGGTGCCTCGTTCTTTGCCAGAAAAGCCTTGGCTCCAGCCCGCTTCAAGCGGCGCATGACGGGCTCGGCGGTGTGGATGGTGAGGATCAGGACCTTGATGCCGCGGACGGAATCGGTGAGGCGCTCGGTGACAGCGAGTCCGTTGGGAGGCGGCATCGAGAGGTGGACAATAGCCACGTTTGGCTTCTTGGATTCCCCCACAGCGATCGCTTCAACCCCGCTGGAGACAACGCCAACAATCTCCCACTCGGGATGGGAGGTTGCAATGATACTTCTGATTCCCTCCCGGACGAGTTCGTGGTCATCCGCAATCAACAACCGCACATCATTCATCTCGCAATCACCCCTATAGAAGTACTAGACCCTACGAAACCACTACTAAAAAGTAGATCACTTCCCGATGCAGAATGTGCTAAAGATTTGGTAAAGTATACTGTCGGCAGTCGTTGCGCCGGTGATTTCGTCGAGTGGGCGCAGCGCGCAGTAAAGGTCCAGTAGCAGAAATTCATGCGGAAGAGCCGATTCGACAGCGCCACGGGCCTTTTCCAGCATCGCCGCCGTCTCCC
>CAITMP010000886.1 GCA_903893525.1 uncultured Acidobacteriia bacterium
ACGGGTATCCGTTCGGGTTTCGGGTGCGTCCAAATCGTGAGATACTGGAATTTGTTGCTTGGAAAAGTAGGAAGCATGAAGTTTACAAAACACGCCTTGTATGCGGTTGCAGGCTTTGCCCTCTCGTCCGTTGTGATGGGGTCGGCAGTGACGTCCAACGCATGGGCGCAGGCTCGGCCCGCATATCTCGACCCAATCAATCTTCCCGCGCAGCCCATCGGCGTGGAGGATTTGATTGCGATTCAAGTGTACGACGCGCCGGAACTAACCCGCACTGCCCGGGTGCTTGCGGACGGGACCATCCGGCTGCCGATGCTGAAGAAGGCGATCGCAGTCCGGGGGTTGCTGCCGATCGAAATCGAAGGCGCGATTGTTGCCGAGATTAAGCAGGAACAGTTGTTGGTGGATCCGTTTGTGTCCGTTTCCGTTTTGGAATACCACAGTCGCCCGATCAACGTGAGCGGGGCGGTCAAGATCCCGACGGTATTCCAAGCTGTTGGCAACGTTAATCTGTTGGAAGCCATAGCCAAGGCTGGCGGATTGGCGCCCGAGGCGGGCGGGGAAATCATCATCACCAAACCGACGGAAAATTCGGCCGGTGCCAACGGTGATGGTCGGCCCAACGCCGACTCTGCCCAGCAAACGGTCCGCCGCATCCCCATTCGGGCACTCATTGAGGGCACTGATCCCACTGCCAACATCAAGTTGACCGGCGGTGAGGAAATCCGCGTTCCAACCGTTGGGACCGTGGTTGTCTCCGGCAATGTGCGGGAGTCAGGCGTGTTCCCGGTGCAGGAGTCGGGGTCTACGACTGTTCTTACGGCAATCGCGCAGGCCAAGGGCTTGGGGGACTTCCAGCCCAAGCTGGCGTACATCTTCCGGCCTGACGACAAGGGCACGCGTCACGAGATTCTGGTGGAACTGAAAAAAATCAAGGATCGCAAATCCCCCGACGTCGTCCTCTTTCCCAAGGATCTTCTGTATGTGCCCGACAACAACCGCGCGAAGATCACCCAGCAGACCATTCAGGCGCTAACGGGCGTTGGCAGCAGTGTGGCTACAGGTTTAATCGTCTACCGTCGGTGAGTTCCCTGTTCCACGGTCTCAAGTTTCGAACTCTGGAGGCGCTTGCCGAACTCCGACCTGCATGGGCCTGCGAGGGTCGTCGGGTTGTCTGGACGAACGGCTGCTTCGACCTTCTGCACGTCGGACACATTCGCAGTTTCCAAGAGGCCAAATCCCTCGGGGATATCCTTGTGGTCGGCTTGAACAGCGATTCCAGTGTCCGGGCCATCAAGGGTGCTTTGCGCCCAGTGGTCTGTCAAGAGGATCGGGCAGAAATGGTGGCTGCACTCGAATCGGTTGATTTTGTGACCATTTTCGACGAGCCGGACCCGGTCGCCGCGATTTCCCTCCTCCGTCCCGACATCCATTGCAAAGGTGCCGACTACGCCGGTGGCCTTCGGCCAGTGCCGGAGCGTGAGGTCGTGGAATCATACGGCGGCGAGATTCGCTTTCTGCCCCTCCATGAGGGCCGGTCCACCAGCGGGTTGATTGGCCGAATTGCAGCCGCCTACGGGGTTGAAGCGTGCAAATAGTCCCCACGCTGGAGCGATTTGTGGAGGCCGCGCGTTCCGTACGGGTCTTGGTTGTTGGGGACTGCATGCTGGACGCCTATGTTTCCGGAGTTACGACTCGGATTTCGCCGGAAGCTCCTGTCCCCGTGGTGCAAGTGCGGCGGCGGAGCTATGTGCCGGGCGGAGCCGGGAATGTGGCGGCGAATGCCGCGGCTCTGGGTGCACGGGTTCTGATTGCGGGTGTTGTCGGGTCGGACCACAACGGTGAGCGTCTCAAGACGGTTTTGGCCGAACGGGCCGTTGAAACATCCGCGTTGGTTTCGGAAACCTCGCGCGTCACGACCACCAAATCGCGGGTGACGGTCGGTGGCCACCAACTGGTGCGGTTTGATGATGAGGATACTTCCCCAATTCCAGAGACGGTTTTTGACGACCTGCGGGAGTCCTGTTCCACCGCTCTGGACAATGCCGACGCCTGTGTGGTTTCCGACTACGCCAAGGGTGTCTTTTCCGACGAATTTTGCCGCTGGTTGATCTCAGAGGCACTGCGCAGGGGACTGCCAATCGTCGTGGATCCCAAAAACAAGGATTTCTCACGATATGCCGGTGCCACGGTGGTGACGCCGAATCTGAAGGAGGTTGCGGAGGCCTGTGCCGGTTTCCAGTGTGGCGGCTTGGACGAGGCCGCAATGGTTCTCCTCGGCAGCATCACCCCGTCGGCATTGCTGGTCACGCGCGGAGAGGATGGCATGTCCCTGTTCGAGGCCGGGATGCCAGAGCGCCATCTGGCTGCGATGGTCAACGAGGTTGCCGATGTGACCGGTGCTGGCGACACAGTTGTAGCCGCCCTTGCGGTGGCGTTGGCGGCTGGGTTTGAATTGTTCGAAGCTGCCCGGATTGCAAATTTTGCCGCAGGTGTGGCCGTAAGCCACCACGGCACGTGGGCAGTTCGCGCCGAGGAATTGTTGTCGTGCTGAAGAGTGCCCTATTTTTGGACCGGGACGGCACGGTGATCTACGACAGGGGTTACGCTCGCGATCCCGAGGGCGTGGAATTGTTGCCGGGCGCAGCCGATGGTTTGCGGGAGCTGGCCGACAGGGGGTGGACTTTCGTGATTGTCAGCAATCAATCGGGCGTGGGGCGGGGATTGATCACGCTGGAGGAAATGCTGGCTGTGCAGGGGCGATTTGAATCCATCCTGGCTGCCCATGGCGTGGAATTTGCCGCGTCCCACCTTTGTGTTCACTCGCCGGACGTTGATTGCGAGTGTAGGAAACCCGCGCCTGGGTCGATTTTTCGCGCGGCTGCGGACCACGGGCTGGATCCGGCACGGTCCTGGATGATTGGGGATCGCGAAAGCGATATTGTTTGCGGCAAAAAGGCCGGGTGTTCCACAATCTGGATGAGGAACGCGGACCACCCGGTGGAAGCGACCTTGCCGGATCACTCCGTCGATGGTTGGGAAGATATTCTGCGGCTGGTCGGCACGCCCGAATTCTCCCCGGCTTAGGCTTGGAAGCCTTTTGCCATCCACTTCGACCAATAGAATGTCATTGGCACATCGCCGGTGTTGGTGATGCCGTGCCATGTGTTTCCCGCGCAGTACATCATCGCGCCCGGGCCAACCTGCGTGAGTTTGCCGTCGCAAAGAATTTCCCCGGTACCTTCGCCGACAATCAAGAATTCCTCCTCGGGATGCTGGTGGGGCGGGTGCGGGCTCATTCCGGGGTCCAGAACACAGGCCCCGGCTGAAACACCACTTAGCTGGTCGGTCGGCCCGTTGTAATAAATGAAGACCTTCTGGCCTTCGAACACGAGGGGGGCGGTGTTCGCCATGTCGAGCACGCCCTCGGGAAGCTTGGCTGCGGTGAATTCTGTGGAGACTGCGCCGTCGATTTGAGACATAAGTTTTCCTAGTTGCGTTGGTCGTGGCAGAAGGTGCAGTCGATGCTGGCCTTCTTTTCGCGGTGGCAATTCATGCATCCGCCCATGGTGAGATCTGTTTCGCGTGCGACCCGGGTGCGGGTGGCGACCGGTCCATGGCACTCCTCGCAAG
This sequence comes from uncultured Acidobacteriia bacterium, assembly GCA_903893525.1. Classification (GTDB taxonomy): domain Bacteria; phylum Acidobacteriota; class Terriglobia; order Bryobacterales; family Bryobacteraceae; genus BOG-234. The sequence goes on from CAITMP010000886.1 coordinate 3,634, forward strand.
TGTTTCCCGCCTTCACGTGGGCCCGGTGGCTAAAAAATACAAAACTTGGGATCTCATAGACGCGCGTCCACTTGATCTCGCGGTCGTACTTGCCCGCGTGGCAGGAGCCGCAAACGGCCGGTTTGGGCAGCGTCATGGTCTCGCCAGGATCGGGATTCACGTGGCACAGGGTGCATTTCAGCTTCATGTCGCCGGCGTGTAGCTTGTGGCTGTACGGTACGGGCTGGGCCGGGCCATTCTCCTGGGCCGAAATCGCCGCTGCCAGCAGGAAAAAACTGAGGCATGCCGCGACGAAAAACCTCACAGGTTCCCCTTCCGCATCTCTTCGGCCATGTAATCCGAGGCGCGCATGGCCAGCGCGGTGATGGTGAGGGTTGGATTCTGCGATCCGCCGGTGACGAAGCTGCTCCCATCCACGACGAACAGGTTCTTGACGTCATGGGATTGATTCCATTGGTTCAATACGCTGGTCTTGGGGTTGTCGCCCATCCTGCAGGTGCCCAGTTCGTGGATGCTCTCGCCAGGGGGTACCATCTTGTCGTGCTTTTCCAGCAGTTCAAAACCGGACTCCTGGCAAAGTTCGGCCAGCGTGTTCATGGCGTCCTTGGCCATCTTGAATTCGTTGTCCGTGTACTTGGCTTGGATGTTCAGGGACGGGATGCCCCATGCGTCCACCGTTTTCTTGTCGATGACCGCGTGGTTCTCGAAACGGGGTAGCACGGAACCCATGGTGGTTGCGTTGAAACCGGCACCGGTGTGGTTGGCGATGGCTTTTTGGAGTTCCTCGCCGTAGGCCGGGAAATATTTCGGATCGGGCGTCCCGCCGCTACCGAAATCGACCGCGTAGCCCCGGATGTAGTCCTTTTCCTTGCCCTTCAGGTTCGTGAATCGGGGAATGTAGCCGGTCCCTCCAACCATGCCTGCGGCGGGTCGACCACCACGGGCTTCCGGCACGATCGCCTGCACGGTATTTTTCACGTAGAACTGGTCGAAAAGATAATGGCCCAGCACGCCGCTGGAGTTCGCCACGCCCGAATTCAGCAGAATCCGGGTGCTCTCCAAACACGAAGCACCCACGACCACAATCCGTGCCTTCGCATGGAGTTCGCGCTTGGAGTGGCTGTCCACGAAATTTGCGCCATCGACGAGGCCGGTTTTCTTGTCCACCGTGAGTTCCCGCACAACCGCGTTTGCCACTATGGTCAAGTTTCCGGTCGCGAGTGCATCGGGGAGGATCAGGTTGGCGGAGCTTGCGAGCGTGCCTTGGGCCCGGCGCTGCTTGGTGGTCGGGATGCCATGCCTTTTTGCCGACGCGATGAATCGTCCCGTCGCTTGGCTGTCGCTCGATTCGTCGGGCAGGAAGACGCCGTCGGGCAGTTGCGGCCAGCCTTCCTTCCGCCCGGAAACCCGGAGGAGGGGCTCGGCTTGGTCGTAATAGGGTGCCAAGTCGGCGTAGGAAATGGGCCAGTTGTCGCCGAAGCCGTCGTGGTCCTTGGCTTTGAATTCGTAGTCGCTCAAACGCCAAGAGGCACGCCCCCATACGAGCGTCTTGCCGCCGATGCGGCGGATGCGGACCCAGTAATAAGGATCGGCGGCCGGGTAGGTGTACGGATTTTGCTTTTCATCCGCCCAGAGTGCTGCCGTGAATTCGTTGGCCTGAGTGACATGCGGAAACCGGCCGGGTTTGCCGAAGCCACGGTAGGGGAGGTCGTAGACCGGGCGCAGGACGCGGTCCTTTTCGTAGTCGAAAGCCGGGCCGGCGTCGAGCATCAGGCATTTGATGCCCTTTTTCGTCAGTTGCCGGGCGGCGGTGGCTCCGGATGCGCCGGAGCCGATGATGAGAACGTCGTATTTCGTGGCTGGCATTTTATTCGACCGGCTTCCAGTAGATCGCAGTGCCGGAGGCGTTGCGGTTTCGTTGCGAAACCACGGAAATCCATTCGCGCGAGTTGGCGGTGGCAGTCAGGATATCGGCCTTGGCTGCGCGGAGGAAGGCAGCGAGCGGATCGACAGGGTCGGCGTAGGTCCACGGCTTGTGCAGGGGTGCCAGAACTTGGTCGGCTTGGCTTGCATCCAAGTCGGCGAAGGCTTTGGCGAATCTTCGGCGGGACTGGGCGTTGAGGGCTTCGAGTCCGTCGTGGTAGAGCTTTTGGCGATCAGCAGGAGACTCGCCGAGGAGGAAGTCGAGGAATTCCGGGGCGCGGGCTTCCACTGCGCCGGGTGTGCCGTTTATCGTTGGCAGGATTAGGTCCCCCAGCCGCTTCAGGGCCGCGAAATGCGGCTTGGAGAAAAACTTGGGGTTCGGATCGGCCCCGAAATCCGGGACAGCAAACTCCAGTTTGGGGAAATCTTGGGCGGCTACGGTCGGTAGCGCGGCCAGCGCCCCAACAAAACCTCTGCGTTTCATGCTGGGGCTATTTTATCGCTAGGCTAGTTCTAGGCGAGCTTGGCGTTCACCAAGTGGCCACGCAACACGGTGACGTCTTTTTTCATGGCCGCCACCACCTCCGCGCGGGTCATGCCGAGATCCTTCCGCTTGCCGTTTTCGGCTCCGCCCAGGGGGTATTCGAAATGGATCTGCAGCGGGCCGGAGAATCTGGCGTCGCGGACCATGTCGAAAAATTTGGGGAAGTTGACCATGCCTTCGCCCAGCGGCTTCCATTTTGCCTGCCACACACCCTTGGCGTTTTTCTCCCACGCGAAGTCCTTCACGGCAATACCTTTTAGGTAGGGTCCGGTGATTCGGAAGCTTTCGATCCAGCCGCCGAGGCCGCCTTCGATGGTCGCGTGGCCCACGTCATAGTTCACGGCGACGGCGTTGGGGTCCATACCCTGCAGAATCTCGTGGAGATCCCAAATCGCCGCTCCGACCAAGCCGATCCCGGAGTGGGTGTGGTAAATCGCCGTTGCCTTGTATTTTCTGTTCAGCTCGGCGAGCTTGGCCACACGCGGACGGAGCTCCTCGATCTGTTTGGTCAGCGGCGTTTTGTCCGCCCACTTGAAGCCGCCCCAACGGTAGTGGTGAATGCCCAGGTCGGTCATCACCTTGAGGATGTCCTCGGCAAACGGGGTTTCGATGTCGGCGATGTCGGTGGTGAGCATCGGGACTTCGAGGCCCGCATTGCGTATGATCGCGATCAGGCTGGGCAAGTCCTGCTTCACCCGGTCCGGCTCGACGTGCCCACCTTTGCGGACGGCAAGGTCGACACCGTCCGCGCCGGTTTCCTTCACCGCCTTGGCCAATTCCTCGCCTTCCAGGAACTGCAAGTGTTTGGAAAAGATGGCGATCCCCAGTTTTCCGGGAACCGGCGCGGTCTGGGCATTCAAGGTCGAAACAGCTGCGATGGTGGCGGCGGACTGCAGCAAGTCCCGGCGTGTCATTTGGGGCATCCGTTCCTCAAGATACAACATTGGCTGCAGGGGCGCGGCTATTGGGCCAGGGTGAAGTTCACATCCACCTCGGTGAGCACCTCAACCGGGCTGCCGTTGAGCAATGTTGGTTGGTATCGCCACTGGGCGACGGCATCGTAGGCGGCCTTGACCAGGAGGGGCGGGCCGCTGATCAGCTGCAGGTTTTTGATGGTGCCGTCCGGGGCGATAAATGCGCGCAAACGCACCGTGCCCTGGACCCGGGCGGCCTTGGCGAGCGGCGGATACGGTGGCCGGGGGCCAGTGATCAGTTTTGCCGCTTGGACGCCGCCGCCGACGGTGATTGGAGCTGCCGGGACGCGCGCCGGAGGGTCGGTGCGGACGTTGACGGGCTCCGTCCGGGTGGCTTCGGCGGATGGAATCCCGATCAATGCGCTGAAGGTTTCCCCGATTCCCTGCTGGCCGATGCCAGTTTGGACGCCGGTGTGGAACTCCGGGGCGTCCTCAAACTTGCCGATGGATTTCGGGACGGAGGTGGGGCCCACCAGAGGCTGGACGAATTGGCGGAAGGCGCGGGTAACTGTGGCCATCGTCTGGGATGTTGGGGCGACCGCGGTTGGCGGGGCCAGCGTCACCTTGGTGAAATACGGCTGCGGCGGGCGCATCCGCATGTCCTCGGGGGTGAGCATCCGGGGCTTCAGGAGTGGTATTGCCACCAGGGCGACCACGATGCAGGACTGGATCGTGAGTGATCCGGCCATCAGAAATGGGCCCCGTGCACGGGTCTGGGGAGCTAGAAACGTCTGTTGGAACATACGGCCTCCACTACCGCGGGCGTTGAAATGTCCGCGATTCGATGGGATAGACGCCAGTGTTTGCAGTTGGTTCCCGGCTTTAATACAGGCTGGGGGAGCCTTCGGGGCGGGTTTTCCAGCGGCGGTGGATCCAGAGCCACTGGTCGGGAAACTCGCGGACGGCGGTCTCGACGGAGGCTTGGATTCGGGCCGTATCCTCCGCACCGTCCCCGGTCATTTCCACTTCCGGGTAGAAGCGCAGCACGTATTTCCGCTCGTCGGCCTTCCAGACGGCGAAACCGGGGATGACGGCTGCACCGCTGCGGAACGCCATTCGCGCGAATGTGAGAT
>CAITMP010000887.1 GCA_903893525.1 uncultured Acidobacteriia bacterium
CCCAATCGCCTGGAAGCACGTCCGCAGCGCCGTCCCGAAACCCTCGCCGTACGAATACAGGATCACGAAGCACGAAACACCCCACGCCAGGCTTGCCATGGTGAGCAAACTCCGCTGCCGGTTGAACCGCAGGGCCGCAAAAGCCTCCGAAAATATCCCGCCCAGCCTCATCTCGTCCCAACTTTCAACTCACCGCTCATCTCTCAGCGCCTCCACCGGGGTCAACTGCGCCGCCCGCCATGCTGGATACATCGACGACAAAACCGCGATCATCCCCAGCGTCGTAAACGCCACCATCGTCGTGTCGTTGCTGACCGGCAGCCCGGGGAAGACATCCGGCATCGGCACCAGCGTCAGTGCCTTCGACAATCCGAACGCCGCACCCCACCCCAACATGCCGCTTACGAACGCTAAGATCGCCCCTTCCGCCACGAAATCCACCAAAATTCGCGCTTTCGTCGCCCCCAGCGCCTTTCGCAGACCAATCTCCCGCGTCCGCTCGCTCACCGTCACCAGCATGATATTCATCACCCCGATCCCACCCAACGACAGTGTCACGAACCCGATGAACCCCAAAAACAGTGTCATCGACACGAAAATCCCATCCACCTGCTTCCCCTCCTCAATCGTGTCCCACATACCCAGCGCACCTTTGTCCGCCGGATCGAACTCGTGCGTCCGCCCCAGCACTTTCCGCACCTGCAGCTGCGCCTCCTCGAATCTCGCCACATCGCGAGGCCGGTACAGGATTTCGTCCAGATTCCCCGGCTTGTACGTCTTCGAAAGCGGAGGTATATCCCGCACCATCGACGTATACGGCACCCAGATCTTCTTGATGTCCAGTCCCGAATAGCTGCTGTCCTGGTTCTTCTCCGACATCAATCCGATGATCCGGTACGGAATCCCCTGCAGCGCAATCGTCGTCCCAACAACCTTCGTCCGCGTACCGAAAAGCTGCTTCTTCACGTCACTGCCGATCACGCAAACACGGGCGGCCCCCTCTACGTCATCCTCTGTGAAAAACCGCCCCTCGCCGATCGGAATGTTCCGCAGCACCGTGTAGTGCGCTTCAACCCCGGTGGTTTCGAACGACCCGCTGTTGAACGGACTCGTCGCCCGCGCATTCCCCTCCAGCTCCGCCGCCACCACCGTCAGCATGTAGGCCTCCTTTCGGAGGTTCTCCACATCCGAATAGGTCAGCCGGATCCGCCGCCCGGCCCGTTCGCCGCCCGCCTGCATCTCCGTCCGCCCCCCGAATACGATCACCAGGCTCTCCCCCAGTGATTTCATCCGTTCATGCTGCCCGGCCTTGAACCCGTCCCCCATCGCCGCGATAATCACGATCGAAGCCACGCCCCACGCGATCCCCGCCATCGTCAGCAGACTCCGCAGCTTGTTCCGCAACAGACTCCCGAACACCTGCGACAGCAATTCCGTCACGTATGTCATCGGTTTCGGCCTATTGCAGTACGACCTGCTGCCCCTCGCCGATCCCCGACAGGATCTGCGTCTTGGCCCCGTTCGAAATCCCCGTCGTCACCCCCACCTTCCGGAAACCCTTCTCCTGCGTTGAATCGGGCACCTGCACCGACGTCGACTTGTCCTTGTTGTAGACAATCGCGCCCTCCGGTATCGCCAGAACCTGCTTCCGCTCCTCCAAAATGATCTCCGCGTTCGCCGTCATCTGGGCCTTCAGCAAATGCTTCTCGTTCGAAATCGACACCCGCACCTCGAACGTCGTCACGTTGTCCTTTTCCGTCCCCAGCGGCGAAATCTTCGTTACGCGCCCCTCGAACTTCTGGTCCTTGAACGATTCCACCGTGATTCGCGCCGGTTGCCCCAGATAAATCTTCCCGACGTCGCTCTCATCGGCCTTGCCCTTCACATAGACCTCGTTCAGGTCCCCGATCGTCATGATCAACGTCGCGCTCGACCCCACCACAAGGATCGAACTCACAGCCGTCCCCACCTCGCTGTCCCTCGAAAGCACGATGCCGTCGATCGGTGCCGTGATCGTCGCATTCCGCAGGTTCTCCTCTGCCATGCTGACTGTCGCCTGCTGCTGTTCCAAGGACGCCTTTGCCTTCGCGATCGCCGCCGCCGCCGTCCCCAGCGCCGCTTTGGCCGACTCCTGCTTCTGCACCGCCATCTGGTGGTTCTTCTCGGCGTCGTCGCGCGAGTTCTGCGCAATCAGACCCGACGCGAACATGTTCCTTGCCCGCTCGGCATCCTTCTTAAGGAACGGCACGTCGGGCCCCGTCGCTTCAACCTTGTAGCGTTCATAGTCGGCCTGTGCCGATTTCACATTCGCCTCGGCCACATGCAGCGCAGCCTGTTGCTGCCGAAGCGCCGGAATCAGGTCGTTCTGGTCCAGTTCGCAGATCACCTGCCCCTTGCGCACAATGTCGCCGACCGCCACCGGCAGCTTCTGGATAATCCCGCTGGCCTTGCTCTTGATCTCAACCTGCGTGACGGGCTGGATCTTGCCCGTTGCCACCACGGACCGGGCCAAATCGATGCGTTCGGCCTTGACCAATTTCTCCGCCTCAATCTTGACGGGCTTCTTGTTCAGCGCGGACACGGCGAAAACCGCCCCCCCGCCCAGCACGATCAGAATGCCCAGCACCCAGAAAATCCGTCCCTTGCGTTTCACAGCGGCCATGCATGCTAGTACGTTCGGCCCTGGAAAAAGTTCGCAAGCGACATTCGTGGTTTCCGTCGCAGGACAGCCCCGCTCCGGTCACAGTTCCGGAAAATATTCCCAACCCTAACACCGCAAACCACTTAACCACACGCCACCGGCTCTCGGAAGCCCGGTTTCCGCCGCCTCCAGTGGTATACCCAATCTGGAGACACACCCATGCCCACACCCAAACAGGCTGCAGCAAATCGTCTGAACGCACAAAAGTCCACCGGACCCAAGACCCGCGAAGGGAAACAGAAGGTCGCAATCAACGCACTGCGCCACGGCCTCACCGGCAGAATGGTAGTCCTCCCCTCCGAAGACCTCGACCGGTACCGCACCCACGTCAACACCCTAACCGCCTCACTCAAACCCCAGGGCCCCGAGGAAATCCAACTCGCATCCCTCATCGCCGACGATTACTGGCGCTTGCAACGCATCCATGCCATTGAGGACGGCATCTTCGCCATGCAGTTCGCCGAAGGTCCACAACTCGCCAGCGATCCCCGCGTCCACGCCACCCTCAATCAAGCCCAAGCCTTTCTCGACCACTCCCGAGAACTCGAGCGACTCGCCCTTTACGAACAGCGCATCCAACGCGCCATCAAAACAGCCACCGCCCGCCTCGAATCACTCCAAGCCGACCGTCGGGCCTCCAGCGCGATTCATGCCGTGGTGCCGCAACCGCATTCAACAGCCCAACAACCCAACGGGTTTGAATTTGCGACCACCAAAACGGCCCCCATCCAGACCACGGGCCACCACCGGAATCGGCCAATACCCAGAGCCAAAGCGGCCTGACCAGGACCCAGTCGATGCCAAACTTCACAGCCCCCTACCGCCGCCGAGGCATCGATAAATCCAAATCCTTCCCCGTCATCTGTTTCGTCGCATACACAATCTGCGCAGTATGCTGCCCCAGATGCTCGACCACCTGGTACACCGCCTCCAGGCCCGTCGGAGTCCGGTTTTGGATCGCCTCCACCCGCGTCAGCCGCTCGGTGTCCATCCCGGAAATCACCACCACGGCCTCCTCCACTGTTCCCGCGATCAGCGAAATCAGCTCTACCGCCCCCAGTCCCCCCGTCGTCTCGAATTCCAGATCCCGTTCCCGCACATCCGGCACCCCACCCAGCCCGGAAATAATCCACTGTCGGATGTTTCCTGCCAGATGCAGTACCAGGTTTCCCGGAGCATTCTCATGCTCGGCCCCCCGGCTCCATATTTGGTCCGCCGTCAATTTCTCCAGGCACACCACAATCTTGCCCACAGACTGCCGCATCTTCGCGACACTCGTCTCTAGGAAAAGCACTTCAACTGGCTTCCGCTCGTCACTCATGCCGCCCAGTATACCCGTCCTTATACAATGCTGGTTTATGGCGAAACTTGGATTTGTAGGACTTGGACTCATGGGCTACCCGATGGCCCGCAACCTCTTGAAGGCCGGCCACGACGTCGCCCTCTGGTCGAACACCGGTTCGAAGGCCGACCAGCTTGCCGCCGAGACCGGGTTCACCGGTTCAGCCACCGCCTGCGCCACCGCTGCCGATGTCGCCCGTGCCTCAGACGCCGTTTTCGTCTGCGTCGGCAATACCGAAATGGCCGAGGCCGTCATCCTCGGACCCAACGGACTCATCGAGGGCGGCAAACCCGGTCTCACCATCGTCGACGCCTCCACCATCAGCCCTTCGGCCAGCGTCCGCATGCACAACGCCCTCAAAGCTGTCGGCATCGACTTCCTCGGTGCGCCCTGCACCGGCTCCACCCCCGGTGCCACCAACGGCACCCTAACCTTTATGATTGGCGGCGAGGAATCCGTCTTCGAAAACATGAAGCCCTACCTCGAAGCCATGGGCAAGAAGCTCTACCTCTGCGGCGGCCCCGGCACCGGCCTCCACGCCAAGCTCACCCAGAACCTCGTCCTCTCGAACATCCTCCAAGCATTCAACGAAGGTATCGTCCTCAGCACCAAGGCAGGCATCGAGCCCAAACTCATGCTCGACGTCCTCACCAACTCCGCCGCCAAGTCCGGCCTCATCGACTACAAGGCACCCTTCATCTTCCGCCGCGACTTCACCACAAACTTTTCCGTAAAGTGGATGCACAAGGACATCGGCCTCATGCTCGATTCCGCCGCCGAACTCAACGTGCCGCTCCCGCTTACCTCCCTCACCCGCCAAATGTTCCAAGCCGCCATCGCCATGGGCCACGGTGAAGAGGATATTTGCTCTACTATCAAGGTGTTGGAAGGAATCACCGGGGTCGAGGTCGAATCCAAGTAGGCCTCGGGCGGTCTACCAAAAATAATATTCAGTTTTCTGTTGCTTTCGGAAACGGGATATACTACTATTGGAATCAAGCCGGGGAGTAAGAAGTAACTCCCACCAAAGCGAGACTAACCTCTAAACTGAAAGACCCCTGAAGCAACTCCCCGGCGCCCGCAAGGGTTTGGGTCTCGCAACCGCCTTCCACCTCGTAACTCCAAGCTTCTCAACGTGTTATCATTCCAGTAGGCCCCTGCTCAATGCACTCGCGTACTCTGACGATTCTCGGTTCAACCGGCTCGATCGGGACCAATACCTTGGATGTCGTCCGGCAGAATCCGGATCGCTTCCGCGTGTTCGCCTTAGTCGCTGGGCGCAATGTGGAACTTCTGGCTCGCCAGATTCTGGAATTTCATCCACAAGTGGCTGTCCTGCAGGATTCCGCGGACATCGACCGCCTACGCGCACTTCTTCCAAAATCGGAAACACCGGAACTTCTGAGTGGTGCAGCCGCCCGTGTCCAAGTTTCCGTAGCCGACGAGGCGGACACTGTCATGTCCTCCATAGTGGGCGTGGCTGGCTTGGAGGCAACCTATGAGGCTGTCCGACGGGGCAAGCGCGTCGGCCTGGCGAATAAGGAAACTCTGGTCGCCGGTGGCCAGCTGGTCATGGATGCGGTGGCCGCCAGCGGCTGCGAATTGATCCCCGTCGATTCCGAACACAACGGCGCCCACCAGTGCCTCCGAGCCGGACTCCGCCGGGAAGCCACCAAGCTCATCCTCACTGCTTCCGGTGGTCCGTTTCGGACGACTCCGAAGGAAGCCTTGGACCGCGTGACACCGGCCCAGGCGCTCAATCATCCTACATGGAAAATGGGAAACCGCATCACGATCGACTCTGCCACCCTCATGAACAAGGGTTTCGAGGTGATTGAGGCGGCGTGGCTCTTCAACTTCGGCCCGGACGAGATCGAGGTTGTCGTCCATCCCCAGTCCTCGGTCCACGCGATGGTCGAATATGAGGACGGCTCCGTGATCGCCCAGGTGTCAGCCACGGACATGCGGATGCCCATCCAGTACGCCCTTACTTGGCCCGACCGCGCACCCGCCCCGGTTCCGAAGATCGACTGGGCCAAGGCCCGCACTTGGGAGTTCCATGCGCCCGACCTCGAAAAATTTCCGCTCCTTGGACTGGCCTACCAGAGTCTAAGAATGGGGGGGACCGCGTCCTGCATCCTGAACGCCGCCGACGAGATGGCGGTCGAGGCGTTTCTCGCCGGACGCATCAGTTTCCCCGCCATCTCCCGCGTGGTGGCCGAAACCCTGGAACGGACCGCGTTGACCACGCCGTCCAACGTGGAGCAGATCCTCGCGGCGGATGAAAAGGCGCGGCACACCGCGCAACAGATTATCGAGACCTTGGCCTGAAGACCGATTGGAAAGACAATGTTGGCAATCTTAACGAACTTCTGGTGGCTGTTGGTTCTGATCGGGGTGATGATCCTCGTGCACGAACTCGGACACTTTTGGGCAGCGCGCGCCTTTGACGTCAAAGTCGATATCTTCAGTTTCGGCTTCGGCCCGAGGTTGTTCGGGTTCCAGCGCGGTGACACCGACTACAGGTTCTCCCTGTTCCTGTTCGGCGGCTATGTGAAAATGTCGGGCGACCAGCCCGGCGAATCGCCCGACGATCCCCGCGGCTTCCTTGCCAAGCCCCGCTGGCAGCGGCTCATCATCGCCTTCGCCGGACCGTTCATGAACATCGTGCTCGCCATCGCTGTGCTGACCGGACTCTTCATGGTGCGCTACGAACGCATCATCGACGATAACGGTGCCGTGATCGGCCACGTCATGACGGATTCGCCCGCCGCGAAGGCGGGCATCCACGCCGGAGACAAGATCATCCGCCTGAATGGCGAGGACAATCCCGATTGGGAGGCCATCGTCACCACCGCCGTCGCCAGCGTCGGCCGCCCCATGACTGTCAGCTACGAGCGCCAGGGGCATGTTTACTCCGCTTCCGTCACGCCTGTTCTCGATGAGAAGCTCGGTTTCGGCGAGGCTGGCTGGGAAGGCCAAAATCAAATCGAGGTCGGCGGAGTCACCGAAGGAATGCCCGCCGCATCCGCAGGCCTGAAGAAGGGCGACCTGCTGCTTAAGGTCAACGACACCGCAATCCACTCCCGGTTCACGCTGCCCGAAATCATCCGCCGGAGCGAGGGCAAGCCGGTGACAATCGAGTACAACCGCGCAGGTGTCTCCCACACGGTGGCCATGGTTCCAGTTTTCCGGAATATGGATGGCACCTCCCGTTGGATGATCGGTGTGGCATCGGATGTGAAGTGGCACATCGAGCGCACCCAGCTTGCCTTTCCCGCAGCCTTGGGGGAATCGGTCCGCCAGAACCGCAAGTACGCCACGCTCATCGTGGAAATGCTGAGGGGAATCGTGGAACGCCGGATGCCCGCCAAGACCCTGCAAGGCCCGGTCGGCATCGCCAAGCAGGCCACACAGGCCGCCGAGGAAGGACCCGCCGCGTTCCTGACGCTCATGAGCATCGTCAGCTTGAATTTGGCGATCCTGAACCTGTTGCCGATTCCGATTCTGGACGGCGCAATGATCCTTACACTTCTAATCGAGATGGCCATGGGCCGCGACATCAGCCTATCGGTAAAGGAAAACCTCCTCAAACTTGGATTCGTGTTCCTAATGATGTTGATGGTGTTCGTGTTGTACAACGACATCGTGCGGCGCATTACTCCAGGGGTGGCCGTACCGACGCCTGTCGAGTTCCGAGCAAGATAACCACGCTGCATCGGTGGGCGATTTTCGCAACGACAACCGCCGCCGCTTCATCTGCTAACCTGAACAAGCGCATGCATTGTACGTGTGTCCGTCAGACGGACTTGCCGAATACATCCAAACTTTTCGGGGATCTGGTCTACAATTTTGACCGGGTAGCCGATCTGTATCCGTGGGCACCCAACAGCATTGAAGAGATCGCCCGGGCGTCTAAATTTGAATTCCCCCTGGAGCGGCGGGCGGCTGTGGTCGCCGCACTCTCGGGTTTGAATCCCGGCAGTGAGTCCTTGGCCGCATTGGCCGAACCCGGTACCGTTGCCATCATTACCGGTCAACAGGTTGGCCTCTTCTCCGGTCCGGCATACACGGTCTACAAGGCACTCACCGCAGTCCGCATCGCTTCCGAGCTGAGGAACTTGGGAATCCAGGCTGTCCCGATGTTCTGGCTGGCGACCGAGGACCACGATTTCGCCGAAATCGCTCATGCCGAGGTCTTCGGTCCCGACCACACGCCGGTTTCTCTCCACGTCAACGCACCCAAGTCCCTCGGCCCGGTTCCGGCCGGCGGAGTCGCCCTGCGGGACGTGCCCTTGGCCGAACTGCGCGCAGCGCTCGGTGATCTGCCATTCGCGGACGAGGCCTTTGCCTTGGTTGAACGCGCATACGGCCCGACCGGGGAAACGATGGGTTCTGCGTTCGCCGCCATGGTCCGCGACCTTCTCGCCCCTTATGGCCTGATCCTGATCGATCCGATGAACCCGGAGTTGCGCCGGATCGCCGCCCCGCTCATGCGTGAGGCTGTCGAGCGGATGCCCGAGCTGGGGTTGGCCGTGATGGCCAAGAGCAGGGAACTGCTGGACCGTGGCTACCACGCTCAGGTGTTGCTCGAAAAGACGACCTCGTTCGCATTCCTGCTGGACAACGGGGAGCGCATCGCCCTACGCCGCACCGACGAAGGTTTCCAAGCCGGGCACCGCAAATGGACCACCGCCGAACTCGCGGACCGCGCCGCCGAACTTTCCCCGAATGCCCTGTTGCGGCCGGTTTTGCAGGACTACCTCTTCCCCACGGCCGCCTATGTGGGCGGACCGGCGGAGCTGGCGTATCTGGCGCAGTCCCGTCCCCTCTACGAAGCACTTCTGGGCCGCCAGCCTGTGGCTTTCCCACGCGCAGGGTTCACGTTGGTGGATGAGAGGGCTGCCAAACGGATGGCCAGATACCGGCTCGATCCGCCAGCGCTGATGGTTCGCGAGGACTTGCTGCGCGATGTCGTCGCCGGTCGCCTGATTCCCAAGGGCGTAACCGCTCGCATGGAACTGACGAAGTCCACGTTTACGCACGCCTTGGACGCCTTGAAGGCCGAGTTGGACGGGTTGGACCCGACGCTGTCTGCGTCGATTGAAACCAGTCGGCGCAAAATTGAATACCAAGTCGGCAAGATCGCCCGCAAGACTGCCGCGCAAATGCTGGCCAAGAATGACCAGGCGCAGCGGGACGCGGCGTATCTGAGCGGACTGGTGTTTCCGCACGGGCACTTGCAGGAACGCTATTATTCCATTGTCCCGTTTCTAGCCAAGTTCGGCCCCGGCATCATCGACGAAATCTATCAACAGGTCCGTGTGGAGTGCCCGGACCACCAATTCTCCGTTCTTTAATTCGCATGCATCCCCACCTTGTTTGTTTCAACCCGGAGTGCCGCAAGACTTACGGCATCTCCGAGGTTCTCTACAACTGCCCTTCCTGCCATGGTCTGCTGGAAGCCGCCTACGATTTTGGTGCCCTCGATGCGCCTTCGCTCAAGAAGTTGTGGCGGGAACGCCGCATGGACAACGCCCCGCTGGAACAGAGCGGCGTCTGGCGCTACCGGGAACTCTTTCCATTTCTTGACGATCTGAGCCATGTGGTGACCTTGCGCGAAGGCAATACGCCTTTGTTGGGTGCGCCAAGGGCGGCGGAATACGGTGGCTTGGACCGGATCACGTTCAAGCACCAGGGCTTTAACCCGACAGGCTCGTTCAAGGACAACGGCATGACCGGTGGTGCCGCCCAGGCCCGCCGATTGGGGATGAAGCGGGTGGCGTGCGTTTCCACCGGGAATACCTCCGCTTCGATGGCCGCCTATGCGGTTGCCGGGGGGCTCGATCCGCTGATTTTCATTCCGAACGGGAACATCTCATACGGCAAGTTGGCCCAAGCGCTCGAATACGGTGCGAAGACGTTCCAAGTGGATGCCAACTTCGACCAGATTCTGGCGCTGGTCCGCGTGCTGGCAGAGAAGCTGGGGATCTACCTATTGAATTCCATCAACCCGTTCCGGATCGAAGGCCAAAAGTCCATCGTGATCGAAATGATGGACCAGCGGGACTGGAAGGTGCCGGATTGGATTGTGCTGCCGGGTGGAAACCTTGGGAACGTTTCGGCGTTTGGCAAGGGACTGCGTGAAATGCTGGCGGTTGGTCTGATCGACCGGTTGCCCCGGCTGGCAGTGGTGCAGGCCGAAGGTTCTTCACCGTTCTACGAGTTCATGCTGGATGGCGGGGCGGGGGATTTCGTATCGCAAACGCATCCCGAGACCTTGGCAACGGCAATCAAGATCGGCGATCCTGTTTCTTGGCCGAAGGCGCGGTTCGAGATCCAAACGACCAACGGTGTGGTTGAGCGGGCGACCGAGCAGGAGATTGCGGACGCCAAGGCTGTGATCGGGCACAGTGGCATCGGGTGCGAGCCGGCATCGGCGGCGACATTGGCGGGAATCCGGAAACTTACGGCTGCGGGTCTGATCGACAAGGCTGCCGATGTGGTGGCGATCCTGACCGGCAATGTCCTCAAAGACCCGGATTACATTTACAAGTACCACACGGGGCAACTGAAGGATCCCGGCGGAGCCCCGATTCGGTCCACTTTCGGCAACGCTCCCGTGGTGGTTCCCAACGACGCCGACCGAATTGCCGAGTTGATCGGCTAGGGCCGGGCGTAGAATAGGACCAAGCCCATGTCGTTGACCCATTTGAACGACGACGAAGTAATGTTCCGCGACACCGTCCACCGGTTTGCGGTTGAAGAGCTTGCCCCCCACGTCCGGCGCATGGATGACTCGGCCGCGATGGACAAGTCGCTGGTTCGGCGTCTATTCGAGCTTGGCTTGATGTCGGTGGAGATTCCCGAGGAATACGGTGGCCAGGGAGGCAGTTTCTTCGACTGCGTGCTGGCGATCGAGGCTTTGGCCGCAGTCGATCCAGCCGTCGCCGTTATGGCCGATGTCCAGAATACAATCGTCAACAACGCGATTGTTCGGTGGGGCACCGACGAGCAAAAGCGGCGCTACCTGACATTGCTGGCTCTGGGAACCGTGGGTGCATATGCGCTTTCCGAGGCTGGATCGGGCTCGGACGCGTTCGCGCTGGCAACCACGGCGGTCGAGGACGGGGATTCCTACCTACTGAACGGCCGCAAATTGTGGATCAGCAATGCGGCGGAGGCCGGGATTTTCGTCCTGTTCGCGAATTCCAACCCGTCGGCAGGCTACCGGGGGATTACGGCGTTTCTGGTGGAACGGGCGTTTCCGGGTTTTTCGGTGGGTAAGAAAGAGGATAAGGTTGGATTGCGCGCGTCCTCGACCTGCGAACTGATCCTGGACAACTGCCGGGTTCCGAAGGCAAATGTGCTTGGCAAGGTTGGCCAGGGCTACAAAGTCGCCATCGAAACGCTGAACGAGGGGCGGATCGGCATCGGGGCGCAGATGGTGGGATTGGCGCAGGGTGCCCTGGGGCATGCGGTCGCCTACGCCAAGCAGCGGAAGCAGTTTGGGCAGACAATCGGGTCGTTCCAAGGCGTGCAATTCGACCTCGCCAAAATGGCCACCGATGTGGAAGCGGCACGGCTGCTGGTCTACAACGCGGCGCGATTGCGCGATGCCGGGCAACCGTTCGTGACGGAGGCGGCGATGGCGAAGTATTTTTCGTCCGAAGTCGCCGAGCGGATTGCGTCGAAAGCGATCGAAATACACGGCGGCGTGGGCGTGACCAAGGATTACCCGGTTGAAAAGTTGTGGCGGGATTCGAAGATCGGTCGGATCTACGAGGGCACCAGCAATATTCAGTTGATGACGATCGCCAAGAAACTACTCGCCTAGGCGGTACGTCAGTTAGGAGAATCAAACTATGCGTTGCTTGACCATATTGTGCATGCGGTCGGTGACGGCATCCGCTGCGGATTTCGATCCGGCGGACATCATCCGCAAGTTCGCCGCCAAGGAGGCCGAGTTCCGCAAGGCGCGCGAGAGCTACACGTACCGGCAGACGCTCAAATTCGAGGAACTGGACAGGAATGGCCGGGTCGAGGGCAAGTGGGAGCTGAATACGGACGTGGTTTTTGGTCCGAACAGGCAGCGGACTGAAAAAGTCACCTATGCGCCGATGATCACGTTGCAGCACATCATTCTGTCGCCTCAGGACGAGCAGGATATCCGCAGCGTGCAGCCGTTCGTGCTGACGACGGAGGATGTGGGCAAGTACGACGTGAAGTATTTGGAAAAGCAGAACGTGGACGAAATTCCGTGCTATGTGTTTTCGGTCAAGCCCAAGCAGCTCCTGAAGGGCGAGCGGTATTTCGAGGGCCAGATTTGGGTGGACGACCGCGATCTGCAGATCGTGAAGACCTACGGCAAGGGCGTTGGGCAGTTGAAGAAGAACGAGGACCAGCAGTTTCCGAAGTTCGAGACCTACCGCCAGCAGATCGACGGCAAGTACTGGTTTCCGGTGTATACGCATGCCGACGACGTGCTGCAGTTCCGCGATTCGTCCCAGCATATCCGGATGACGATCAAGTATCAGAACTACAAGCGATTCGGAGCTGAGACGAATATCACGTTTGGCGAAGAGGTCAAGGAAACGCCCGCTACTCCGGTGAAGAAGTGAAGGCTTGGGTTGTACGGCAGTGGTGCGAGCCGGGCGGCATGGAGTGGGCCGATGTGGCTGTACCGGAGCCCGGTTCCGGGCAGGTCCGAATCCGCAACCGGGCGGCAGCACTGAATTTTTTCGACGTGCTTCAGATCCAGGGCAAGTACCAGGTAAAACCGCCGTTTCCGTTTACTCCGGGAGCGGAGGTTTCGGGCGTGGTGGATGCCGTTGGGCCCGGGGTGGTTGGGTTCGGCATCGGCGACGCGGTTTTGGCGATTCCCGAGGGTGGCGGTTTTGCGGAGTACTCGCTTGCGCCGGTCGGGAAGGTGTTTCCGATGCCGTCGGGAATGGATTGGGCGGTTGCCGCGGCGTTTCCGATTGTGTACCACACGTCACTGTTCGCATTGCGGGACCGTGCTGCGCTGCGTGCGGGGGAGTGGTTGTTGGTGCATGCGGGGGCGAGCGGGGTCGGGATGTCGGCGATCCAACTGGGCTTGGCGATGGGGGCTCGGGTCATTGCGACGGCGGGCTCGGCGGAAAAATTGGAGTTTGCGCGGAGCCAGGGCGCGGAATTTGTGCTGGACTACTCGACCGACGCTTGGGTGGAGGAAGTGAAGGGGATCACCGGTGGCCAGGGGGCGGATGTGGTTTACGACCCGGTGGGCGGTGATGTGTTCGACCTTTCGACCAAGTGCATCGCGCCGGGAGGGCGGCTGCTGGTGATCGGATTCGCGTCGGGGCGGATTCCGAGTGTGGCGGCGAACCGGATTTTGTTGAAGAATATCTCGATTGTTGGCGCGTTTTGGGGCGGGCATGTGAAGCTGAATCCGGTATATGCCGCCGAGACCCAGCAGGCTTTGACCGAACTTTGGGAGTCGGGCAGGATCCGGGCCGAGGTTTCGAATTCCTGGCCACTAGCGCAGTTGCCGGAGGCGATGGCAGCCCTCTCGGCGCGGAAGGTGCTGGGGAAGGCGGTCCTGCTTACGGACGTTGGTTAACTGGAGGTCGAAGTGCCTTTCAGGCCGCGCAAACATCGCTGTTATAGGATGGACATCGTGCGTGGGCCGCGTCCTGCGCTGCTACCGCGCACGGCAGGAAAGGAAACATGAGACTTCGGATTCACGGTACCCTTGTCATCGCCATTCTATCGACCATGGGCTCGATGGCATTCGCCCAGCGGGGCGGTCGAGGTGGAGCCCCGGCTGCTGCCGCCGGACCTGTGGACATCACCCTCACACGGTCGTTCGACACCGCCACGGTTGAGCGCGGCGGCAAGATCTTCGAGGCCAAGTGCGCCTCCTGCCATGGGGACAACGCCCGTGGCGGCGGCGGGAAAAGCGGGGCCGATCTGATCCGGTCCGAAAGGGTCATGCTCGACCACGGCGGGCGCGAACTGCCGGAGTTTCTCAAGTTTGGCCGCCCCGAAAAGGGCATGCCGAAGTTCGAATTTTCCAAAGACGAGGGGGTTGACCTCTCGATGTGGCTCCACTACCAGGTGAGCGTTGCCGCCGACCGTGGCGCCTATGTCCGGTTCAATGTCTTCTCGGGAGACAAGAAGAAGGGTGAGGAGTTCTTCAACGGCAACGTGGGCAAGTGCAACACGTGCCATTCGGTGACGGGCGATCTCAAAGGCATAGGTGAGAAGAACAACCACGACGCGCCGACCCTGCAGGGCGTGATCCTCGCGGGCGGTCGGGCGTTCGGGCGTGGAGGCGGACGGGGCGGGCGTGGCGGTGGCGGCGGCGGCGGCGGCGGTCCCCTTGGCGGTGGCGCCCCGCCGGCGGCGGCTGGCGGCATGGTGACAGCCACTGTCACCTTGAAGTCGGGCGAGAAGTTCAACGGAGCCCCTGCCTTGATCAACGACTTCGTGGTGGAGATCCGATTGGCGAACGGCGACACCAAGACTTGGCTGAGGGACGGCGAATGGCCCAAGGTGACGCAGGTGAACCGCCTGCAGGCCCATATCGACCTGATGGTGAAGTACACCGACGACGACATCCACAATCTCGCCGCCTATCTGAACGACAAATAGGAGACCACCATGACATTCAGATCCAATTCCATTGCGGCTCTGGCGCTGCTTTCCTTGACCCTTGCACCCTTTGTGGCCAGCGGGCAGTTCCTGGACCCCAAGGTCCTGAAGAAGCCCAATGCCGTCGACGCTTGGCCCACCTACCATGGCGACTACTCGGGCAAGCGCTACAGCGAGCTCAAGCAGGTCAACAAGTCGAACGTAGGGACGCTGACGCTGGCTTGGCAGTTCAAAGCTTTGGCGACAGCCGAGACGGCACGTAACGTGGGTGGGCCTTGGAAGCCCGGTGATCCCACGTACTGGGGCGGTCCGAGCGACAGCTACCGGATCGCGGGCTCGCCGCTCATGGTCGACGGCGTGATGTATATTTCCGCCATGGACCGGGCGTGGGCCATCAATGCGCGCACCGGCGAGCAGATCTGGAGCT
This sequence comes from uncultured Acidobacteriia bacterium, assembly GCA_903893525.1. Taxonomy (GTDB): domain Bacteria; phylum Acidobacteriota; class Terriglobia; order Bryobacterales; family Bryobacteraceae; genus BOG-234. The sequence goes on from CAITMP010000887.1 coordinate 15,106, forward strand.
ACTTCTTCAAGACCCGCGGCGGCCACCATTTCAACGGCAACAAGGGCATGGGCATGTATGGCGGCTGGCTCTATTTCGTCACGCCGGATGCCTATCTCGTTTCCTTGGACGCCAAGACCGGCAAGGAGCGTTGGTACAAGGAGATCGCGCCGGTCGAAATGGACTACTACGGCAGCACCGCGCCGCTGGTCGTCGGCAACCATGTCTATGTGGGCATCGGCGGCGACGCGCTCGACATCCAGGGCTTTCTGGAATCTCGCGACCCGGAAACGGGTGACGTGCAGTGGAAGTGGTACTCGACCCCGCAGAATCCGGGTGACCCCGGCTATGACTCCTGGCCCGACGATTACTCGCGCAAGCACGGCGGCGGGGGCCCCTGGCAGCCGCTGACGTATGATCCTGAGTTGAATTTGGTTTACGTCACGACCGGGAATCCCAATCCGGTGGGAGCCACGCAGAGCCGGAAGGGCGACAACCTGTACACGTGCTCGATTGTGGCGCTGAATGCCGACACGGGCAAAATGGCGTGGTACTACCAGACGTCGCCCCATGATGCGCACGATTGGGATAGCACGGAGGTCCCCGTGCTGTTCGACGGCACCTGGCAGGGCAAACCCCGCAAGCTGCTGGCACAGGCGGCGCGCAACGGCTACTTCTTCCTGCTGGACCGGGCTACGGGCGAGCATTTGCTCACCAAGCCGCTGATCGACCCCAAGTTCCTGAATTGGTCCATGGGCATCAACGCCAAGGGGCAGCCGATCAACAATCCGAAGAAGGAGGCGAGCGTGGACGGCGTGTTGACCCTTCCGAGTTCGGGTGCAACCAACTGGCCGCCGCCGAGCTTCGACCCGCAGACGGGGTTGTTCTATGTGGGTACGACCGAGAGCCTCGGTATGACCTACCTGGTGGATACCACCGACCGACCGGAAGGCTACGGCTTCAGCGGCGGCGGTGGCGGCAATGCCGGCGGAAAAAATGGAATCCGCGCGATCGACTACAAGACGGGCGAGACGAAGTGGATGCACGAGGGCGGCGGTCCGCAGGGCCTGCTGACCACGGCTGGCGGGCTGCTGTTCGGCCACGACGGCTCCACGAATTTCTGCGCGTTCGACGCGGTGACCGGGAAGATCCTGTGGCATACTTGGATGCCCGTGTTGCCGACGAACGGTGCGCAGACGTTCTTGTTGGATGGATTCCAGTTTGTGGTGGTCGCGGCGCAGGATACGGTTTACGCTTATACGTTGAACCGGTAGGGGGTGCCTGCGCCGAGTGCCGTTAGTCCAAGTAGAGGAATTCGTTGGTAGAGACCAAGACGTGGCAGAAGCTGCGCCACGCTGATTCCTTCGCCCCTTCGCTTGGGAGCTTTTGGGCCAGGCTGGCGATGTAGCTGAGGGCCGTGTCGATTTCGGCGGCTTCGGGGGGGCGGGTGAAGGCCATCAGGTAGGCCTTTTCGATTCGGGCTTTGTCATCCGGAAGAGCTGTGTCTTCCAGAAGGCGCTTGGCGAAATCGCCGGCACGTTCCACCACCAGCCGGCTGTTCATAACGAAAAGCGCCTGAGGGGCTACGTTGGTGCGGGCACGTCCTTCGCTGGCGGTGGTCGCGTCGCCGAAGTCGAAGTTGGATAGGATCGCCGGGACGGAGCCGCGACGCACGGTGATGTACATCGTCCGGCGCATCAGGTCGTCGATTTCGACCTTCTTGCCCTTGGATTGCATTTCCAGTTTGCCGCCCTGTTTGAGGTCGAGCTTGCCGGAGAGCGCGAGGACGGAGTCGCGGATTTCCTCCACCGACATGCGGGTACGGTTGAAGCGGGAGATGAGGCGGTTTGCGGGATCCAATTCCTTGGCCTGGGGGCTGACTTCCGCCGACATTTGGTAGGCCGAGGACAGCATGATCATGCGGTGCATGGCCTTGATGGACCATCCGTTTTCGACGAAACGCTTGGCGAGGTAGTCGAGAAGTTCCGGGTTTGCGGGTTGGTCGCCCATCTTGCCCCAATTGTTGGGCGTGCGGACGAGCGCTTCGCCGAAGTGCCACTGCCAGATCCGGTTCACCATGACGCGGGCGGGCAGCGGGTTTTGGGGCGATGCCAGCCAGTGGGCCAGTTCGAGGCGTCCGGAGCCGGATGCGGGTGGCGTCTGGTTTTCGCCAGCGATGACGTAGGGGAAGGTGCGGTCGACCTTGGCTCCCTCGGTGTGGTGGTCGCCGTGGAGGAAAATGTGCTGGTCGATGGGGATGTTCTCGGTGACGGCGGCGGCGAGCGCTGGCTCCGGCGGCATGGATTTCTTCAGGGCTTCGTGTTCGGCGCGGAGGAATGCCACGCGGTCGCTGTCCTGGAGGGCCATGGGTCCCTTGTCGAATCCGGCGGCGGCGAAGAAGGGGTTGGCTTCGGCGTCGGGCTTTGGGCGGCCGGGGAGGTCGCGGTCCTGGGCGAATTCGGCGGCGTAGCGGCTGCGCCAGCCCGAAATTTGGGATTCCCATTTGGTGGCGGCCTTGGTGAAAGTCTCGGCGTATTCCTTGGCGACGGCGTCGATGGTGTCGGCGGTGGCGTAGAACCACATTTTCAGATAGCCTTCGCGGGCCTTATCGTCGCTGGCGTCGATCCATTGGAGCCACGCGGCAACTTCCTTGGCGTCTGTGGGGGCGGCGTCCTCCAGTTTCGCTCCGGTGGCGTGGACCTGCCAGGCGGCCTTCAGTTGGGCGGCGATTTTGGGGCGGCGGAGGGCTCCCTCGCGGGCGTAGTCCTCGGACATCGCCTCCTCCATCTCGAGCATTTTGGCGGCGGTGCGCCAGCGGTGGGCCAGGTAGGCGTTGTACGCCGCCGGGTCGAGGGGCACGCTGTTGATGTGGGAAACGGCTCCGGGACGGCCAAGATTGCGGAAGTCGAGGGTGCTGGCGTAGATGCCGGCCATGGCGTAGTAGTCGCGGGTGAGGAGGGGGTCGAACTTGTGGTCGTGGCAGCGGGCGCAGCCGAGGGTGAGGCCGAGGAAGGCGCGGGAAGTGGTGTCGACCTGCTCGTCCACGACGTCGTAGATCATCTGGATGCGGTCCTGCTGGGCGAGGGGCTTGGGTCCGAGGGCGAGGAAGCCGGTGGCTGTGATGCCTTGTTGGCGCTCCCCGGGGGTGGCCGAGGGCAGGAGATCGCCGGCGATTTGCTGTTCGATGAAGCGGTTGAAGGGGAGGTCGGCGTTGAAGGCGTTGACGACGTAGTCGCGGTAGCGGAATGCGTTGGGGTAGACGTGGTCCTCATCCATGCCGGTGGAATCGGCGAAACGGGCGACGTCGAGCCAGTGGCGGCCCCAGCGTTCGCCGTATTGGGGGGAGGCGAGGAGGCGGTCGACAACTTTGGCGAAGGCTTGGGGGGAGTTGTCGGCGAGGAAGGCCGAGATTTCGTCTGTGGTGGGCGGGAGGCCGGTCAGGTCGTAGGTGGCGCGGCGCAGGAGGGTGAGCTTTTGCGCGGGCGGGGCGGGGGAGAGGTGTTTTTCCTCCAGTTTGGCAAGGATGAAGCGGTCGAGTGGGGATTTTGCCCAAGCGGTGTTGTTGACGGCGGGCGGGGCGGGGTCCTTGACGGGTTGGAAGGACCACCATTGGCGGTCGGCATTGGTGATCTTTTTGCCGGTGTTGGGCGCGGGGGCCGACGTGGCCGATTCTTTTGGCCAGAAGGCACCGTCGGCGACCCACTTGCGGAGCAGGGCGATTTCGTTGTCGGGGAGTTTGCCCGAGGGGGGCATCTTGGTGTCGGAGTTGTAGCCGACTACATCGATGAGGCGGCTTTGGGACGGTGAACCGGGGACAACGACGGGGCCGGTGTCGGCACCTTTGTGGAAGCCGGATTCGGATGCGAGGTTGAGGCCGCCGGACTGGCGGTCCGAGTTGTGGCAGGTCTGGCAGTTTTTCGCGAGCAGGGGGCGGATTTTGGATTCGAAGAAGTCCGGGTCCGGGGTCTGGGCGAGGAGGGTGGTGGCGGAGAGGATCAGGATGACGGTTCTCACGCGAAGACCCCCTTGGCAACTTCGCCAGCGACGTCTGTGAGGCGGAAGTCGCGTCCGGCGTAGCGGTGGGTGAGTTTGAGGTGGTCGAGACCCATGAGGGCGAGGACGGTGGCGTGCAGGTCGTGGATGTGCATGCGGTTTTCGACGGCGTGGTAGCCGAATTCGTCGGTGGCGCCGTAGATGGAGCCTGCCTTGGTGCCGCCGCCTGCCATCCACATGGTGTAGCCGTAGGGATTGTGGTCGCGGCCGTCCGAGCCTTGGGCCCATGGGGTGCGTCCGAATTCGCCGCCCCAGATGACGAGGGTGTCGTTGAGGAGGCCGCGTGATTTCAGGTCCTTCAGGAGGCCCGCGATGGGCTTGTCGACTTCGGCGGCGTTCTTGGTGTGGAGTTTGTGCAGTTCCTCGTGCTGGTCCCATTTGTAGCTGTGGGAGCACTGGACGAAGCGGACACCGCGTTCGGAGAGGCGGCGGGCGAGGAGGCATTGCCAGCCGAAATCGCGGGTGGTGTCGTTGTCGAGGCCGTAGAGTTTGCGGGTAGCCTCGGTTTCCTTGGTGATGTCGAAGGCCTGGGGTGCTTCGGCCTGCATGCGGAAGGCGAGTTCCATGGCGGCGATGCGGGCTTCGAGGTCGGGGTCGTGGGATTTGCGCTCGGCGTGGACCCGGTTCATTTTCTGGATCATGTCGAGCTCGTAGCGCTGGTTTTCCGAGGTCAGGCCCTTGGGGACGAGCCAAGGCATGGGCTCCTTCTCGATTTCCTCGATTTTCATGTCGGAACTGCCGATGGGGGTACCCTGGTACTCGCCGGGAAGGAAGCTGGAACTCCAGTTGTTCTGGCCGCCGTGGCCGAGGCTGGGCTTGATGGTGATGAAGCCCGGGAGGTTTTGGTTTTCGGTGCCGAGACCTTGGAGGATCCAGGAGCCCATGGAGGGTCGGCGGAAGGAAAAGACGCCGGTGTGGAGTTGGAGGAGAGCGGCACCGTGGTCGACGCCGTCGCCGACCATGGAGCGGATGACGCAGAGGTCGTCGGCGCAGGTGGCGACGTTGGGGAAGAGTTCGGAGACGGGGATGGCGGACTGGCCGTGCTGCTTGAATTCCCAGAGCGGCTTCATGAGGCCCTTGACACCGTCTTCGCCGAAGGTGAGGCTGCGCTTGAAGGGGATGGGCTTGCCGTGGTCGGCGACGAGGCGGGGTTTGGGGTCGAAGGTGTCGATGGAGGAGGGG
>CAITMP010000888.1 GCA_903893525.1 uncultured Acidobacteriia bacterium
ACCGAGAAATCATCCGTCTCGCCAAAGGTCGCCCCCGCCTTCACGCCGGCTCCGGCCATCCACGAAACCAAGCCGTACTGGTTGTGGTCGCGCCCCGGCTTGTCCGTCGTGAGGTTGTTGTCAAAGGGGGTACGGCCCATCTCCGACGCCCAGACCACGAGAGTCGAGTCCAGCAGGCCGCGCGATTTCAGGTCCGCCAGAAGACCGGCGATGGGTTTGTCAATTTCGCGGCAGTGGACCGGCAACCGATCCTGAATCGCACCGTGGTCGTCCCAGCGGTCGCCGCCCGCACCATGGAGCAGTTTGACGAAACGGACGCCGCGCTCCACCATGCGGCGGGCCATGAGGCATTGCTTGCCAAAAGGTTCGGTAACCGGATCGTCGAGGCCATAGAGTTTCCGGGTGGCGTCGGACTCGTTTCCCAAGTCCACCAGTTCGGGCGCCTTGGCCTGCATTCGGAACGCCAGTTCATATGCGGCGATGCGGGCCTCCAACTCGCCGGTGTTTGAACGATCCGCGGCGTGGCGCTCATTCACCCATTTGAGAAGGTCCAACTCTTGGCGCTGGGTGGCTGCGTCCATACCGGCATGCCGGTTCAGGTCCACCACAGGCGCGTTGCCGTTGCGGAAGAGGGTCCCTTGGTAGGCGGCGGGCAGGTACCCGGAACCCCAGACGCCCGCACCGCCGATGGTTGCGCCCCGGTGGTCGCCCATCACGATGTACCCGGGCAGGTCGCGGTTTTCGCTTCCCAGGCCATAGGTCATCCACGCGCCGATCGACGCACCACCCGGTATGATGTTCCCGGTCAGCGTATGGTAGACCGCCGGGGCATGGTTGTTGTTGTCCACCTTGAGTCCGTGGATGAAGGCGAGATCGTCCACACGGGTGGCGATGTTCGGCAGGAGACTGGAAATCCACCGGCCAGACTGCCCATACTGTTTGAAATCCCAAAACGGTGCGATCACGCGGTTGGGGGCGGCGGAGAAGGTGGCAATTTCGCCGGTCGTGCGCTCGGCGCGCGGCATCTGCTTTCCGGCGTGCTTCCACAGCTGGGGCTTGTATTCGTAGGTGTCCATTTGGCTGACACCGCCCTCCATGAAGAGGAAAATACAGCTCTTGGCCTTCACAGGGTGGTGAGCCGGTTTCGGAGACATGGGACTTGTGTCCTCCGCGGCCGAAAGCATGTCCGCCAAGGCCAGGCCACCCAGACCAAGATACGAGTTGAACAGCAGATCGCGGCGATTCATGATTCCTCAGTCCACATACACAAACTCGTTCGAATTCAGCATCACGCGGCACAGGCTTTCCAAGTTGCCTTGGAACGCGACGAACGCACGGGATTCATCGTCCTTCGGCATCCGCCCCACCACAATTTCAAACAATCGGCGCACTTGGGCCGACCGGTCCGGACCAGCTTCCGTTTCCACTCTCCGAGCCAAATACACGGATTCCTCGTTTGTCAGATCTCCATTCAACATCGAAAGGGCCTGCAGCGGAGTGGTGGTCACCGAGCGGCGCTCGCAGGTCTCGCTGAAAGGAACCGCGTCGAACGAGGCCATCATCGGCAGCGGGAGCGACCGCCGCTGAAAGATGTACACTGAACGGCGTCGGGCATCGGACTCCTTCTCATTGGGTTCCCACATCAGGCCGCCGGTACGTCCGTAGCGGGCGAAATCGGCCAAATCGGCGGGAAGAGGCGGGAAGATCCCAGGTCCGCCACGCTCTGGATTCAACCGGCCGCTTACATAGAGGATGGAATCGCGGATGGCTTCGGCCTCCAGGCGCTGCCGGTTGAAATGCCAAAAAAGTCGATTGTCGGGGTCCTTGCCATTCTTCGCGGCGACGGGATTCTCGGACGATTGCCGGTAGGTTTCCGAGAGCAGCATGAGCCGGTGCATCACCTTGATATCCCAACCGGATTCCATGAACCGGACGGCGAGCCAGTCCAGCAGCTCGGGATGCGAGGGGCGGTCGCCGTTGACGCCGAAATCGCTGGGCGTCCGAACAATGCCGGATCCGAAGTGGTGCTGCCACATCCGGTTGACGAACACACGGGCGGTGAGGGGGTTGTCTGGGGATGCGATCCAGTTGGCGAGCGTGTGCCTCCAGCCGCGTGTTGGGAACTGGCGGTAGCGGTCGGTCTCGATCACTGCGGGATTGCTGTTGCCGGTGATGGCGCTGGGGAAGCCGGGCTCCACGACTTCTGCCTGCTGCCGGTAGTCGCCGCGCGTCAGAACATGGACCGGTGCGATGTCGGGGCCGGTAGGGGGGCCGGCAACCTGCGTGACGCCAGTGACTGCGGTACTCCAGCGACCGATCCAACGCCGGTACATGTCGAGCTTCGCCGCGAGTTCGCCGTGGCGCGCCTTCTCCTCACCCGTGAAGATCGACTTCCCAGAATATTTGGCCTCCGCCTCGGCCTTCACGTCGTCGACGGTTAGGGATTGGAACCGGCTGGCGGGGTCCGAAGCACCCTGCGCATACGCCGCCTGCAGCTTCGCCAGCATGGGCCCTTCGAACGCGTCGAGGGCCTGCCGTTCCTCTGTGTCCTGGGAACGGTTGGCGTCTTCGAGGAGTCCGTTGTAGCGGTCGCGCTCCTGCTCGGAAAATACCTTTGAATTCGCCAGCTTCATTTCCAGCCGGAGGTCGGCCTTGGCAAAGGGCTTGCCCTGGGATTGGGCGATCTTCCCCGCGATCAGCTTTTTCAGCAGGTCCGCCTCGAACTGTTCCAGCTCCTTCTTTTCCGGACCATTCTGCAGCCGCTCTCGGTAATCCTTGACCCGGGCTGCTGCGCGGGCGGCGATCTCCTTGTCCTTGAAGGGGACTTCAATGCCGCTGCGGGGCTCGGTGGTTTGGAAGAAGGCCTGGAGGCGGTAGAAATCGCGCTGCGGGATGGGATCGTATTTGTGGTCGTGGCAGCGGGCGCAGCCGACGGTCAGGCCAAGGAAGACGGAGCTGGTAACTGTCGTGACCTCGCTCAGGTAATTCTGACGGACGTCGGCGGCGACAAGGTTCGAGCGGTCCCAAGGGGCGAGCCGGAGAAAGCCGGTGGCGACCAGCGCCTTGTTGTCGGGCAC
>CAITMP010000889.1 GCA_903893525.1 uncultured Acidobacteriia bacterium
AGTTCCAGCCACTCGTTGCGCCCGGAATCGCGGTTTTGGGTACCAAAAAAATTGCCCCGGTTGCCTGTTGGCGTCATGTCCATTTCGCCACTGCCCTGGGCTCCCACAATTGTGTGAAATCGCTGGAACGCAAGTGAGCTGTCGATGGTGCCGCCCATCAGCCCCAAGTGGTGGGATACGGTACCGATTTCCGCTTTTTGGCGCAGGGCCGGGGCGACCGATTCCGGCGTGAAGAAATTCAGGCCGACGAAATTGACATGTTCCGGTGTGTAGTGGAACGAGGCATTGATAATTTGGCGCTGGTTGAGAATGTAATCCAGCTGCGTGAACGAGTTCAGGCGCTCGGACTTCATCTCGTTGTGGGGGAAGGGAAGAGTCCGGTCCGGTGCCTTCTCGATGAAATAGAGCAGGGAGCTCATGAGGAAGAGCTTGTCCTTGACGACTGGGCCCCCGGCAGACACGCGCGGCGTTTCGTTGCGGATTCCGCGCATGTGGTAGCTGCGGATACGGAAGTCGGGGAAGGGGTCGTTGAGGTCGAAGTGCCACTTGTCGCCTCCGCGCTTGGTCTCCACGGCCACGACGGTCTGGGTGAAGCGGCCGTACTGGGCCAGAAACGGGGTGCTGAGCACGTTCACGGTCTCGATACTATCGAGCGGCACGGTTTGGCCGAAGCGACCGGTGGCGGGATCGGTAACGTCGCTCTGGTTGACCACGAGGGAGCTGCGTTCCTCGCCGGAGCCGTCCAACTTAAGCGCGCCATCGGGAGTACGGAAGACGCCGGGTACCAAGGGCAGTACCTCGCTTACAGATGCTGGTTTTGTTGGGAGGTTTTTGACCTCGGCGGGCCGGACTTCATAGTTCTGCGTGGCGCTTTGTGAGACCGGCGGTGGTGTGTCGGTGACGTCGAGACTGGAATGCCTTGCTGATGGCGTGAGGATTGCCACGATCTCCGCGACCCTATCCGCGGTTACCGTTGCAGTCGACTCCAGTTCGTCGAACCCCTCCTTGGAGATTCGGGCCGTCCAGACTCCGCACGGTACCCCGTCAAAATCCGCGACGCCCATGGCGGGCGTCTGGCGGGAGTTGAGTTCCGACCCATTGGGTGAGCGGAGGGACACCTTGGCGTCGAAAATCGGGCTATCCTGGGAGTCCCGTACCAGAACGCGCACTCCACCAGCGCTGCACGCAGCACTGGATCCCGGGTCTTGTGCCAAGAGAATCCCGACCGGGTCCGCAATGGTCAAAACCGTCGCCAAGACTAGAAGTCCGGCCGATTGAATCGTCACCCTGCTGGCCATACATTCAGGATAGTGTTGGCTATGGTGCCGTGATCTGGGTTTGTGTCGTGACGACCTGCCAATCGGGAAGTTCGTACGGTTTCAAGCTGGTGTCGATGGGCTGGGTGACATCCTGCGAGCCAAATGCCGCTATCGATTTAACGCGGAAGGAAACGGTGCCAACAGCGTCCTTGGCTGTCTTGGAGGTACCTGCAAAGATCGTGACCGTTCCCTCCAAGCCTGCTATTTCCGAGTTCGCGTGGTTGACAACCACAAATTTGACTGCCGGTTTCTTGTCCTGCGTGGTCCAGCGGATGCCAACAATCTCTATGCTTTTTTGCATGGAGCTGGCTGCTGCGGGGGCTTTTTCGGCTACGGACGCAGCAGGGCTGGCGTTTTCGGCAGGTGCAGAGCCGGACGAGGGAGCGGATGTCCCGCGCTGCATGTAGTAGTAGAGGCCACCGCCGAGGCTTAGGAAAAGGAGGAAAGAGAGCGCCCCCATCGCCCAGGTTGGAAGTCCCTGTTTGGGGGGCGCGGCCCATTGTGCCTCCGGCTGCGCGTAGGAGGGCGGCTGGGGGGGCCATGGTGCCTGTGCGGCGGGTGGCTGTGGTGGGGGCGGCGCGTATGTGGGCTGGGGTGCCGGGGGCTGGGGTGTCGGGGGTTGGGGGGCCGGAGCCGGCTGCCATGGTTTCGGCCCCGCGGCGGGCGGGGTTGGCGGCTGCCAGCCTTGCGGCTGGGACGCACCCCAAGCTTGGGGTTGTGCGGGCGGCGGAGCCGGAGGTTGCCATGCGGGAGGGGCCGGGGGCGCAGCTTGGGGCTGGTCGGCGCAGTACGGGCACTCGGTCTTCGAAGGCGGAACGTCTTTCCCGCAGCGCGGGCAAACCCAGTTGAACATGTTCTCTCTCTCTACAGAAATAGCACCCGTCCAGCCGCGCCGAAGCGATTTCTGGATCTTGCGAGCCGCGTGCGCGCCGCTCGGAGGCTATTTTACGCGACCCGCCGCGCGGATGTGTTCCGAGCGCAGCGTCCCGCTTGTATTACAACGGTTTCAATGGCATTTACGTTTCACCACCGGGGCGTGGGCCCTGCCCGGCCGTCCAAGGTTGCATTGTTTCCCGGCGCTTGGAATCCACCCACGGCGGCACATTTGGCGCTGGCGCGGGCTGGCCTTGAATGGGCGGACGAAGTGGTTTGGGTGATTCCGCAGGCCTTTCCGCACAAGGCGTTCGAGGGTGTGGCCTTGGAGGAGCGTCTCGAAATGCTGCGACTGGCGGCGCTCTCCGATCCCAAGTTTTCCGTTGCCACCACGGGGCGGGGACTGTATCTGGAGATGGCGGAAGAGGCACGGGAGTGGTACGGCATCGATCCGGAGATCGGCCTGATTTGCGGCAGGGATGCCGCCGAGCGAATCGCGGCGTGGGATTACGGGCGTCCGGGCGTGTTCGAGGAAATGCTTGCGCTGCATCCGTTGCTGGTGGCGGGTCGGCGGGGCGATTATTCCCCCGAACTGCGGCATGCCGCCCGAATCATTCCGTTGCAGGTGGAAGGCGGGTTCGACGAGGTTTCGTCGACCGAGGTGCGCGGTCGTATTTCGCGTGGCGAGGAATGGGAGAGCCTAGTGCCCGCCCGGCTGGTGGAGCACGTTCGTCGGCTGTATTTGCGCTGACGCTACACTTGCCGTAGCGCCGTGCCTGAACTCCCCGAAGTCGAAACCGTAGTCCGCTCGCTCCGCCCGTTGATTGAGGGTCGGCGGATTCTTTCCGCTGAATTTGACAGCTCGCGCATTTTCCGGGGCTCGTCCGAGGGTGCCGCCGAGGAGCTGGCCGGACAGCGGATCGAGCGTATCTCCAGGATGGGCAAGTTCATCGCGATCCAGTTGGACCGTGGTGCCTTGGCGATCCATTTGGGCATGACCGGGCGGCTTCTCGTCGATTCAGAGCCAACGAAGTGGACGCATGCGGTCTTCACGTTGGACCGGGGAACGCTGCTCTATGATGATCCGCGCCAGTTCGGGCGCATCGAATACGGTCCGGCCCTGCCGGAGCGGCTCGGGTTGCTGGGCCCGGAGCCTCTGGAGATTACGCTGGATGATTTTGCGGTGAGGCTCAAGGCGAAACGGTCCCCGGTGAAGGCGGCATTGCTCAACCAGTCCGTGCTGCGCGGCGTGGGCAATATTTACGCGGACGAGGCGCTGTTCCGGGCGGGAATTCGGCCAACAACGGTTGCCTCGTCGATTGGCCGGGTTCGTGTGGCAAAGTTGCGCGATGCCGTGCGCGAGGTTTTGACGGAGGCGATTGAGAGCCGGGGGTCGTCGGTTTCGGACTATGTGGACGCCGAGGGTCGGAAGGGCGATTTCCAGGCATCCCACCGCGTCTACCAGCGGGACGGCCAGCCGTGCGTGGTTTGCGGCTCCATGATCGTGCGGATTATTGTTGCGCAACGGGGTACCCACTACTGCTCCAAATGCCAGCGCTAATCGCCTCGCATCGGGATATAGAATCGATACAGGCGACATCATGAACACTGCCCTGAACGACCAGCTTTTCCGCAAGATCCAGTCCCGGCGCTCGTTCTTCCGGGAGACGGCGGGTGGCATCGGGACCATCGCTCTCGCCCAGCTCCTGCAGCAGGAGGGGCGGGCTGCCGAGGCCGGAATGGTGGATCCCTTGGCACCGCGCAAGCCGCATTTCGCGCCGAAGGCCAAGAACATCATTTTCATGTTCATGGAGGGTGGGCCCAGCCAGCTGGACCTGTTCGATCCCAAGCCGGAACTGGCCAAGTGGGACGGCAAGCCGTTGCCGGAGTCGCTCACCAAGAACCTCCAGTTGGCGTTCATCAAGCCCACTGCCGCCGTTCTGGCCAGCCGTCGGCAGTTCCGCAAGCACGGCCAATCTGGAATTGAGATCAGCGACTATCTGCCGCACCTCGGCGAGGTAGCGGATAATATCGCCGTGGTCAGGACGATGCACACCGAGGCTTTCAACCACCATCCGGGCCAGTTGATGCTGTTTGCCGGGACGCTGCAGGTGGGTCGGCCCAGCATGGGGGCGTGGGTGCAGTACGGGTTGGGCAGCGAGTCGCGGAATCTGCCCGGTTTCGTGGTGCTGAGTTCCGGGGCGGGCACCAGCGGCGGCGAATCGAATTTTTCCAGCGGGTTCCTGCCATCAACCTACGGCGGGACCATGTTCCGCGGTTCGGGCGACCCGATCCTATATCTTTCGAATCCGCAGGGCGTTACCCGCGACGTGCAGCGCGCCACGCTGGACGCCTTGGGTGATTTGAACCGCGAGCACCAGGAGAAGACCGGGGATCGCGAGATCGCCTCCCGCATCAATTCCTACGAGATGGCGTTCAAGATGCAGATGGCTGCACCGGAACTTCTGGATTTCTCGAAGGAGTCGAAGGAAACGCTCGAGATGTACGGCGTGGACAAGGAACCGACGAAACCCTTTGCCACCAATTGCCTACTGGCCCGCAGGTTGGTGGAGCGTGGCGTCCGGTGCGTGATGATGATGCACGCCAGTTGGGATGACCACACGAACATCGACAAGAAACTGAAGAAGAACTGCGACATCACCGACCAGCCGGCCGCCGCGCTCATCAAGGACTTGAAGCAGCGCGGGATGCTGGAGGACACGCTGGTGGTCTGGGGCGGGGAATTTGGGCGTACGCCGATGTGCGAGATCCGGAATCCGTCCGAGGCCGACAACGCCGGGCGGGACCACCATCCGCTGGCGTTCAGCATGTGGATGGCGGGGGGCGGAATCAAGCCGGGATTGACTCTCGGCAAGACAGACGATCTGTGTTTCCACATCGACGAGGATCCGGTCCACATTCACGACCTGCAGGCCACACTGCTGCATTGCCTCGGATTGGACCATACGAAGCTGACCTACAACTACATGGGTCGGAATTTTCGGCTAACCGATGTGGCGGGGAACGTGGTCCAAAAGCTGCTGGTTTAGCTGCCGGTTCCGGTGGCGGATGCCAGTGCCTCGCGGACGCACCTCAGCAGTTGGGCCTCGGTGAACGGTTTCTGGATGTAGGGCGTGTCCGCGTCCATGTTGATTCCAAAACGGTCCGTATAGCCGGACATGCGCACTACGGGGATATTGGGACGGAGTTCGCGCACTTTCTGGATGATCTCGACACCGCTCATCCCAGGCAGGACAATATCGGTCAGCAGGAGGTCGATGCGTCCTTTGTAGTGCTTGGCAATCAGGACGGCATCGGTTCCGTTGGATGCGTCCAAGGTGGTGTAGCCTTGGGCGTCCAGCAATTCGCGGACGTATTTCCGCAGCCCGCTTTCATCGTCCACCAGCAGGATCGTTTCGAGGCCTCCCGAGCTCGATTCCGTCGGGAGCTCTCGGTCCGGGATCGCGCTGGTCTGGGCCACGGGGAAAAATACGCGGATGGCGGTGCCGAGTCCGATGGTGCTGTGAACCCGAATATGGCCGCCACTCTGCTTGACAATGCCGTAGACCGTGGACAGGCCCAATCCCGTTCCTTTTCCGTGCGGCTTGGTGGTGAAGAACGGTTCGAAAATGCGGGCCTGTACTTCCGGCGACATTCCCTGGCCGGTGTCGCTCACGGCGAGCATGGCGTAGGTGCCCTCGGGCGTGCCGAGGCACATCGCCGCGAATGGTGTGGCGACCGAGATCCGGGATGTTTCGATAAACAGCTTGCCGCCCTCCGGCATGGCGTCGCACGCATTTTCCACGAGATGCCTGATCAGCAGTTCGATTTGATCGGGATCGACGCGGACATGGCCGGTGTCGGGTGCGGAGGAGATCACCAGCTCCACATTGTTGCCGATAGCTGCCGTCAGTTTGTTGCGAATGCCGTGGACGAATGCGGGGAGGTGGATTACGGTTGGCTCGCCGGTCTGCCGACGGCTGAAAGCCATGAGGCGTCGTGTCAACTCCACGGCCTTGGTGGCGGCGCTGTCGATTTCGTTGATTTGATCGTGCGGGTCGACTCCCTCGGGGAACTTGTTGAGCAGCAGCCGGGAGTAGCCGCCGATTATGGTGAGCAGGTTGTTAAAATCGTGGGCAATGCCGCCGGCCAGGACGGCGATGCCCTCCAGTTTTTCTGCTTGCTGGACCCGCTGCTCGAGTGCCTTGCGCTCGGTCTGGTCCACCACCATGACGAGGAATTGGAAGTCCGGGGCCGGCGCGGCCCCCAGCGGCGGATACGTGCGAATGCCGCCGATCAGGACTGGTACACGGGTGCCATCCCGGCGCATGTACTCCTTTTCAAACGTTGGGCACAGGCCTGTGCGTTCGATTACATCGAGGACTCTGGTGCATGAAGGCAGGTGTTCCGGTGCCGTGATCCCGGCCCAGGTCGCGATTCCGGCCTCGATTTCGGGGCGGGTGTAACCGAGCATTTGGAGGAAGTAGTCGTTGGCACCCCGAACGGTATGGCGGTCCCCGTAGACCACTCCGACAACGTCGGCTTCCACCAACCCTTGAACTCCATCCTGTCCCTTGCGGGCGGCAGCCTGGTCCAAGCGGCGCCGGGTACAGTCGCGGAATGTGAGTAGGAATCCGATGCCTTCAGCTCCCAAGTCCAGTGGACTGCTGGACAACGAAACTTGCAATGGATTTCCCAAGCGGTCGAAGACAGTTGTTTCGAGGTCGACAAGGGTTTCGTGGGTGTGTGCGAGCCTTAGGAGGTCGCAGCCGTAAGGTCCCGGTGCGCAATG
>CAITMP010000890.1 GCA_903893525.1 uncultured Acidobacteriia bacterium
ATTTCCTGCGGCTGCACGGGATTGCCGGTTGACCCGCCATTCGGGTTTTCCACCGCCGTCTCCCGCTCCAACTGGTCCGCAGCTTGGAACTGCTGCGAGATCTGTGCGGCCGCAGTCGGCTCGGGTGGCGGGGCCAGTTCCGCAAAAGCCGCCTTCACGGGCGTGCCGGTGGCCGAAGGGGGAGCCGGAGGCAGTCCTCCCTTGCCCTGCTGCCTTTGCAACTCTCCCATCCCCTGTCCGATGGATTCGCGCATTTGGTTTTGCATTTCCTGAAGGTCGGACAAAGGTACCAAGACGGCACTGCCATTGGCGCATTCGCTACCACCCTTGCTGGCGAGAACAACCATGCTCGCCGCAGTCACGTCAGGGCCGGGCCTACCGTGGAGTTGCAGAACATCCCCGGGACTGACTGCGCACTCCCCACCGGCGGCAGCTGTCAAGTCAAGGTCGCGCCCAGCGACAAGGACATGGTTTGCGTCGCCGTCGAACATACGAACGATCCCGCTCGAACTCGGATCAATCTCCTGATTTGCAGCGTTCGACTTTGCCTCGCTGTTCTCAAGTGCAATCTGCCAGCGGACCTCTTCCGCAACCAATCGCTTCACTTCCGGCGACATCGCCACCTGACCGCCCGCCGTCGGCGGTGCTCCTTCCTGCCGCGAATCCATGCGGGCTTGGTAGGACGACATCAGCGAGTTCGAGATCATATAGTCGGCAAGCCAGAAGGAGGCGTTCGGATACATCGGCTCCGGGCGGAAGTAGCCGCCGTAGTAGCCGTACCACGGGCTGCCGGTAAAACCCCACGCGTAGGGTGCCGGTGCAGCCCAAGGGTTGTAAGCCCAGCCGTAAAAGCCCGCCGGATAATAGACGACAGGCGAATACGCGTTGAGGTAGACGCCCCGATAGCTGTATGGACGATAGAACCGGTCATAGGACCGGCCGTTGACAATATAGGTGCGGTGTGCGAACTCGCGTCCGTTGTGGGTATACACGCTCTGGACGTAGCCGTGCCCTGGCCGTTCGACGAACACCCTCGAATGGTCGGGCCGTTCCACAAGGACGCGACGGCCACCGTTCAGACCGTGCTGCACCGCCATTCCCCGGTTCGAACTGACGATTTCGGCCCGCTGGCCATTGGCCCTCAGGCGGACATCGGATCCGCTCGTCGTTCGTACAGTTCGGTTTCCTGATGGCAGGGCCGCAGTGCCGAAAGCGCGACCGGGGTTGGCTGAATTGTTGGGCGGCGCATTGGTTCGGGTGGGCGGGGTTCCGAAGACACGCCCGCCGGCGGGCACCGGGGACGTTCGCCCGACCGGTACTGGAGACGTGTAGGCTGGGCGGGTGGCCGGGGCGGCCTGCGGGTAGTCCCTCCTAGGCATCGGGTTCTGAGGCGTGTGGGCCGGCGGGGTCGGCGTCTGCCTTGCAGGTTGCGCCGTTGGCACCGACCTGTGCGGCGGGGGAGCTGGCTTGGCGGGTGCGGCGGCGGGAGGTGCCGGAGCGGGTTTCTTCTTCTCGTCGGCCGCAATTGCCAGCGGGCAGGCGCAGACGAGCAATATCATCGTGCTGCCCAGGAGGGCGGCAAACCGGTTGGTATCGGGGCGGTTGGAACTATTGGTGCGCATCGGTCCATCCTTATTTTTTACTGAACGTCGGTGACCTTGCCATCGACCAGGGTGACTTTGAAGTCCGCGTAGTACAAAATTTGTTTCGTGCCGAGATTGGCGATCCGTGTGGGTGACCCGAAGGCCGCCACCACTTCTTCCTTGGATTGCCCGAGGGAGACGCTGGGCGGAGGCTGGTCCGGAGGCGGAGGCGGAGGCGCGATGGTCGCAAGGGCCGGTGGGGCTGCGGCTGAAAGGGATGCGGCCCGCTGTGCCAATTGTGCCTCGCTTTCGTAAACGGATCCGTCATGCCCAATCAATGCGTTGCAGATGAGTCGCAGATCATAGCGCCTGATTTTCTTTCCTTGCGCTGTTACCACGTCACCTTGGAAGGAATAGGTTCCATCATAGTTTTTCCCGCCCTGAAACAGACGAAAGGTGCCATCGGCGGCAAGTACAAAGTAATCGCGGCTGACGTCTTTGCTTATATACTTCCCCAACGGCGGGGTGCCTGCGGATCCTGCTACGCAAGAGTCGACACGAGTGTCGACGACGAAGACCTCTTGGATGACCGACAAGACTTGTTCAGGGTCCATAGTCGCAAGAGTGCCCTTCCCGAAAACAAATCCGAAGACCGCCTTGTAGCAGTCGCCGCCGCAATCAAGTTCGACAATGGCGAATGAGAAATTGTCGTGCTTGATATCAATCCCAGTTGCCTCGACGCGCACGCTCGCCCCGACGCCAAGCGATCGCTGTGGTTGTTTCTGCACAATCAAAAGCTGTAGAGTTCCCGCTGGATGCACGCGTCCATCCTTGAAAGTGGTGAGTGCGGAGAACGGCGAGGTGACAGGTACGCCCAAGATGCCATCCACGCGAACCTTGAGGACCGAGCCATTTTGGAAGCGCGTCTTCAGCATCGTCTCCACCGGAGTCAGCGGGGCAGGGGGTGGGGGAGGCTTCTTTTCCGCCCAAGTCGCCGAAGGCAGCGCGAGCGCGGCCATTGTCAAGGCAATGCGGAACCATTTGTGCGCATGTCCATGTTCGTTGTCCGCACGTCTTATTTCCGACCGTTTGACCACGTCACCCTCCCGGTAGACTCGAATGGCACCACGTGCAGACTGTCGAGCCCGCGCACGTTCGCCCTAGGAGAATGCTACTCCCCAGCCACGATGCTGTCAATGGTTGATGTAAAAATACTTCACGTCGATCAGAACTTTCCAGAAACTGGAGTGGTCCCCAAAACTGAGACAACCGGTTAAGGCTCATTTTTCAGAGAATGGAGAATTGAGTTATGGGAGCGTCTCGAAGGCTGTTTACGAAAGAGTTCAAGCTGGCCGCCGTCAGGCGGCTGGAACAAGGGGTGTCCATCGCTGAGGTGGCGCGGGGGGTGGAAGTGAACCCGAACGTGCTGCATCGCCGGCGGCGCGAGGTGCGGGAAGCCCCGGGCAACGCGTTTCCCGGCAACGGCAACCCGCGCTGGAGCGAGGGGAAGATTGCCGAGTTGGAGCGGAAGATCGGCCAGCAAACCGTGGAGATCGATTTTTTGAAGGGGTGCTTGCAGCGTGTCGAAGAAGCGCGGAAGCTGCAGGCGCTGACTGGCAATCCGCCGTCTACCGGGAAATCGAGTCGCAAATGAACGCTGGATGCGGGCTTACCGTAAGTCGCATGGTGAAACTGGGCGGCGTCAGCCGCGCCGGCTTCCACCGGTTCCGGGCCATGCCGGAAACATTCGCGGACCCGGACATGGATCTGCGCGATGCGATTCAGCGCATCGCCCTGGATTGGCCCGCCTACGGTCGCCGCCGTATTACGGAGGAACTGCGGCGGCTCGGCTGGACAGTGAATCCCAAGCGGGTTTACAGGTTGATGAGGGAGGACAATCTGCTCTGCGCCAGGAAGCGGAAGTTCGTCGTCACCACGGACTCGAACCATGGCCGGCGAGTGTATCCGAACTTGGCCCGCGATCTGGCGGTGACAGCGCCGGACCGGCTTTGGCGCGCCGACATTACGTACATCCGACTACGGGAGGAATTTGTGTATTTGGC
>CAITMP010000891.1 GCA_903893525.1 uncultured Acidobacteriia bacterium
CGGGCGACGGCGAATTGGAGCCGAGGACGGGGCCGGAGATGGAGGGGATCACGGCGACCGGCTGGGGCAGGAGGAGGCCGAAGACGTTGTTGTGGGTGGCGATGTTGGCTTGGGCCAGGGCGTCGGCCCTGGGGAGGTAGGCGGTTCGGGCGAGGTTCACCTGGGCTGCGGCTACCTTTGTTTGTTCGTTGGCGGCGGTGATGGACGGGTAGGCGGCGACGGCGCGCTCAACGGCTTGGGGAAGGGTGAGTTGCGCGTGGGCGAAGGGTACTGAGAGGAGTCCGATGGCGGCCCGGGCCAGGAGGTTCACGAGTGGCTCCCGTAGCAGTGCAAATGTAACATTCTGAATGGCTTGTGTTTCTCGAAGCGAATCCGAATCAACATGATAGCACCGGCGGCGGGTGTGGGATTGCCGGATTGGGTGAGTGGCGGCGGCTTGGGTTCGTTCCGCGAATTTCGAGTTGGCTGGGGGTGGCCCTTGGGTTTGATCGGCAGAGTTTCTTGTTGGGAGGGCGTGGGTGGCCAGGTCGAGGTGTGGAAGCTCGGGTTTGTTTGGCAAAAATAGATTCCGGGATACGGACTGCAGTTGCGTGGGTTCGTTTCGCCGATTTTCACCAAGGCCTTCCCGTGCGCTTGGGTTCGTTTCGCCGAAATTGGTTTCGGGAGCGCATGGGTTCGAGCGGTGAAATTTTGTAGTGTCGGGTTCGTTCGGCAAAAATTGATTTGCGCGGTCCGGCGGGGCATGCCGGTATGGACACGAATTATGCGAGACACGGGTGTTGGTGGATGGGCAACAGGCGGCGCGGGATGGGGTGTGGCTCAGCATGGCGTCCCATTCTCGCGCACGAGTATGCCGCAAGCTCACTGAAATGCCAATGCGGACGAGGGTGGGGTATCCGTAAAACCATGAACGCGTGAGACTTATCGGCAGTGACAATTATTTCCGCCAGCGGTGACAGATTGGCTCTGATGGGGTAATTTGACGCACATTCGTTGCCCTATTACGCATTGGGAGGGTGGCCGGGCCCCAAATCCCGGAGGTTGCGGCCGGGTAGTACAGGGAATCGGAGTACAATCACAAGACCGGTGCCACCCAGACTCCCACAACCGAGTAAACTGCTTGCGGATGTGCGTGAAAGGATTTACGCTTTCGCGTCATCAAAGGTAGGGCCCGATCACGCGGATGACCTGGCCAACGACACGATGCTCGTGCTCCACAACAAGTACGGGCACCTTGATTCGGCCGCGGACTTGATCCCGGTCGCCGTTACCACCATGAAGTTCAAGATTCAAGAGTTTCGCCGAGACCGCGACCGGGCGCACAGCTCGATCGAGTCCACCCCGTTCGCCCCTCCCCGGTCGACCGACCCGAACCCGGAGCAATCGGCCCACACCCTGGAACTGCGCGCCCTGTTGCTGTCAGCCATCCAAGAGCTGGGGGAGCGCTGCCGGGAACTGTTCCGGCTGAAACTGGAAGGCTACAACTACCAGGAGATCAAGGAACGGATGGGGGCTGGGTCCGTCAATACGGTCTATGTTTGGGACCATCGTTGCACGGAGCAACTCAGGCCCAAGCTGAAGGGGGCCAAATGAATCCCCGCGACGAACGCCTTCTGCTGGGGGGCTACCCGACCAATACGCTGACCCGCGACGAACGCGAGGCACTGATGCTGGCCGCGTCCAAGGATGATGAGCTGTTCGCTGCGTTGGTTGAGGCAGACGACCTGCGGGATGCGATCTCCGACGATGCTTTCCGGCATGAGTTGATCCGAAACCTGCGGGTGGAAAGGCGCGGGAAGGCACCGAGCCTTTTGGAGCGCATACGGCAGTTTCTTGGAAATAGTGGGCGGCCGCGCATACGTTTCGGGTGGCCGGCGGTGGCCAGTGCGACGCTCGCCATCGTCGCCATCGTCTTGATCCGGCTTGGGACGATCAGCGAGACTTCCCCCGTGGCCCGGATTGCACTGGGCCCGGACGCGATCCCCGCACTACATGCTGCGGGGATTCTGGAGGGCCCGAGCCAGTCGGAGCGCCGATTGGAATCGCAGAGCCGCCAAGCTCCGCCAGCCGACGGCAAGGGTTCGGCGACTCTTGCGATGGACCGGTCCGGCGCGGTTCCCGAGTACCGGGTCGGCGACCGGATGCGTATCGGGTTCAGCATCGCGTTGCCTGCCAATGTCCTGCTGATTGAAGAGCGGCCCGACGGAACCACGGTGCGGCTCTTCCCGAACCGATTCACTTCGTCCCCAAGCGTGGCGAAGGGGGTGACGACGCTGGTGCCGCCCGCGGGGCAAGGGGATTTCGAGGTCGAGGGACCGGCGGGGCGGCGGACGTTGCGGCTGCTGATCTTCCCGGCGTCCGCCGATCCACTGGCTTCGGACTTGGCTTGGGAGAGTGTTCGGGCGCAGGCACGGGTGGTTGAGCGACAGTATGAAATTCGTTGAAAGGATTTTCCGGGTGGGTGCATGAGTAGGTGTGGCCGCCAACGGGCGGTCACGGAAAGAGAGATTGCGATGATGAATGGGAAGTTTGAGGACGCGGCCTTTGCTGGCGGCGCTCCGAACGGACGGTTAAAGCCGACTGAAAGTCGGCTGCAGCCAAGAATGGCTGCCCCACACAGACTTGGTGTCCTGGTGGTGACGGTGGCGGGGGTGCTGGTTGGGGGGGCGTTCGGGCAG
>CAITMP010000892.1 GCA_903893525.1 uncultured Acidobacteriia bacterium
AGCTTCGCACAGTGGAATTGGAACGCGCGACTCAGCCGAACCTTTGCACTCGGCGAACGGATCAAGCTCCAGGCAATGGCCGAAGGCTTCAACCTCCTGAACCACACCAATGTGGTCCAGATGAACGGCACTTTCGGGGCGGGGACTTACCCCTCGGCACCCAACTCCACATTCCGCCAGATTCTGGCCGTCAACGACCCCCGGACGCTTCAGTTTGCGCTCCGGCTGGGTTTCTAGGAGATATCCAATGAACGCAATATTGATTCTGGCAACTTCGGTGCTGGCCGCGACCATGGGCCCCGCGCCGGACAAGACTCCCTACCGGCAGCCGCAACTGGCTGTCGGCGATGGCACGGTCGCGATGGCTTTTGCAAGCGGTGGATCGGTGATGCTCGCCATGTCTTCCGACCAAGGCCAAACCTTTTCGGCACCCGTGAGGGTTTCCGAGTCGCCCGTGCTGGCTGTCGGTCGCCATCGCGGACCCCACGTAACCTTTGCCGGGCATGACATGGTGGTCAGCGCCGTGGTCGGGAAAACCTTGGCGACCGGCCAGCACGCCCATGGCTTGCCCGCGGACGGCGATCTTGTGGTTTGGCGGTCCGCGGACAAGGGCAAGACTTGGTCGAAGCCCGTGATTGTGAACGACGTTTCTGGAGCGGCACGCGAGGGACTACACGCGCTCGCGTCGGACGGCCACGGCCATCTTGCGGCCACGTGGCTGGATCTGAGGCAGAGCGGGACCCGGCTCTACGGGGCCTTCTCGAACGATGGCGGCGCGACGTGGTCGAAGAATATTTTGGTTTACGAAGCGACAGGCGGCACGATCTGCCAGTGTTGCGCCCCCGTGCTTGCTGCGACCGCCACCGGCAACTTCACCGTGATGTTCCGGAACGTGGTTGGAGGCAGCCGCGACCTTTATACGCTGGAGTTGCGCGACGGCAAGGTCGCGTCGAGTCCGGTCAAAGTAGGCCTCGGAACGTGGGAGATCAATGCCTGTCCGATGGATGGGGGCGGCATGGTGTATTCCGAAGGCAAGCTGGTCAGCGCATGGCGACGGAGCGACGAGGTGTACCTGACGACGCCCGAGAGGCCGGAAACCCGCATCGGCACGGGCGTGGACGTGGTGGTCGCAGTGAGCGGGGGCCAACCCTACGTCGCGTGGCAGAAAGCGGGCAAGGTGCAGGTGTGGAGTGCGGGGAAGACCGAGGTCTTGCAGGAGCAGGGTGGCGCGATGCCGTCGCTGGTGGCGCTGCCGGACGGCGGTGTGCTGGCCGCGTGGGAATCCGACGGAGGCATACAAACGCGGCGGGTGGGCGAAACGCGATAGAATTGGAAGGCGGTTCCCAGCACCCAGAAACATGCCCGGGTGGCGAAACCGGCAGACGCACCGGACTTAAAATCCGTTTCTCCGCAAGGAGAGTGCGGGTTCAAGTCCCGCCCCGGGCACCAGATTTTTACCGCACCACGCCAATATCCCGCAATCCGTTCAGCACGAACTGCACGGCAATCGCGGTCAGCAGCAACCCCATCATCCGGTTCATGATCTGGATCCCGGTCTGGTGCAGGTACGCTCCCACCTTGTCCGCCGCCGCCAAAATCAGGAACGACACCAGCGCCACGGCCGCGATACAGCCGAGAATCACCGCGTGGCGGGGAAAATCATTCACCTCGCCCATCAGAACCATCACGGAAGAAATTGATCCCGGTCCCGCAAGCATCGGCACGCCGAGCGGGATCACCCCTGGATCTTCCTTTTCGGCACCCTCTTCGGTCTCCCCCGGCGTTTCCTTGGTGGGCGAACGGCGGGCTTGGAGCATGTCCAGCCCAACAAGGCCCAGAATGATTCCACCCGCAATCTTGAACGCGGGCAACGTGATGCCGAATAGCCGGAAGATCGCCGGTCCCGCCAACGCAAACGTGGTCAAAACCGCAAAGAAAGTCCAGCAGGCCGCAGCAGCGGTCTTGCGCCTGGGCTGCGCTCCCGGGTGCGCGGTCATCGAAAGAAACGCAGGCACCGCCGACACCGGATCCACCAACACGAAAATCGACGTGAAGGAAACCAGCGCGAATTGCAGCAATGGGAGCAGGGGTATCGTGGTCCCATTATCCCAACTCCCGTCGCCTTACTGAGCCTTCATCGGATTCGCCGCCACCGTCCAGCCCGTTTTTGTGCCCGCATTCTGCTGCTTCAGCCACTCCAACAGGGGTGCGAAGTACTCCACAATTGCCGAAGCGTCCAATTTGTCCTCGCCCGTCAACTGCTTCAGCGCCTCCGGCCACGGCTTGGATTTCCCCAGACTCAGCATGGCCGCAAACTTCGCACCCGCCTCCTTGGATCCGTAAACAGAGCACCGGTTCAGCGGCCCCTTGTAGCCCGCCTCCCGGCACATGGCCCGGTAGAACTGGAATTGGTAGATCGCGGCGAGGAAATACCTAGCGTACGGCGTGTTGGCCGGGATGTGGTACTTGGCACCGGGGTCGAAATCGCCTTCGGACCGGTCCACGGCGGGTGCAATTCCCTGGTACTTCTCCCGCAGCGCCCACCACGCGGCGTTGTAGCCCTCCGGCTTGGTCTCGCCGGAAAACACCTGCCAGCGCCATTTGTCCACCAGCAATCCGAACGGCAGGAACGAGATCTTTTCGAGCGCCTTGCGCAGCAGGATCGGGATGTCGGCGGCGGGCGGCGGAACGGTCTGGATCAGCCCGATGGTTTTCAAATACTCGGGCGTGATTGAGAGCGCGATCGCGTCGCCGATGGCCTCGTGGAAACCGTCGTTGGCCGAATCGCGGAACAGCAGCGGCTGTTTCCGGTACGAAAGGTCGTAATAGAGATGGCCGAGTTCGTGGTGGACGGTGGCGAAATCGTCAGTGGTGCTGTGGATGCACATCTTCAGCCGCACATCCTGGTCGAGGTCGATATCCCAAGCGCTGGCGTGGCAGACGGCGTCGTGGTCCGTGGGCTTCACCAGCATGGACCGCTTCCAGAAGTTGGGCGGCAGCGGTTCAAAGCCCAGGGACCTGAAGAACGCCTCGCCGTAGGTTGTGATGGCCTTGGCGTCGGTCTTGCGTTCGGCGAAGATTTGGCCAAGGTCGTAGGTTGGCGGAGCCGCAGCGGGCGCGACCAAGTCGAAGATGTTGTCCCATTGCTGCGACCACATGTTTCCCAACAGATGCGCGGGGATTAGGCCATCGGGTCGCTGGGCCGCCGCGCCGTATTTTGCGACCAAGCGGGTCCGCACATACGCATGCAGTTCCTTGTAGAGCGGTTCCACCTGGGCCCACAACCGCTCCATTTCAGCGGAAAACTGGTCGGCCGGCATGTCGTAATAGGAGCGCCACAGGACGCCGGTGTCCTTGAAACCCAGTTCGCGGGCACCCTGGTTGGAGAGTTCCGCAAACCGCGCGTACTTTTCCCGCATGGGCGGCGCGATCTTGTGCCAGCCAGCCCAGTAACGCGCAAGTTCCTTGGGGTCGCGCGATTTCGCCATCCGGTCTTCCAGATCGTCGATGCCGAGGCAGTGGGACGTGTCTTCATCCGGGCAGTACTTCCCCTTGCCGTAGGTGCTGCCAAGACCGACTGATGTCTGCGTCAGTTCCTCGCGCAATTTGGCGTCCGAGGGCGCGGGCATGGTGAGCGATAGCTTCAACAGGAGGAATTTGCGGCGGAGGTCGGCGGGGAGGGTCAGCTTGTCGAACTGGCGCGATTCCTTCACCAGTTCCGTGGTGCGGGCAATCAGGCGCTCGTTTTCGGCGGCCGAAATGACCTCGGTGTCGTCCGTGATGAAGGTCTGGTTCACCCAGTCGGCCCGCGCCTGGGAGATGTTGAGGCGCATCAGTTCGGCCTCGGCCTTGTCCATGAAGGCTTTGGCACCGGCGACTGTTGGTGTCGCGGCCTGCAGGGAAGAGATCGAGATCGCCAGAAGGGCGAAGGCGGCGGATCGTGTCGAAGGAGTCATCCGACCTTGAGTTTAGCGGATTTCAACAACAGGAGATGCGCGTCTGTACTCTGCACTGGAGCTGTATTGCGTTTGTCTACACATCGCCATATACTTGGGTAATGCCGACCCTCCCGTCCTCGCTGCGGGCAGCCAAGGAATCGATCTCCATCAACATTCGGGCGAAAGTTCGTCAGCGGGACCTAATTGATCAAGCGGCGGAAAAGCTGGGCCGGAGCCGTTCTGATTTCATGTTGGACGTGTCTTGCCGCGCTGCCGAGGACGTCCTCCTCGACAGGGCATATTTCACCGTGGACGCCCGAACCTTCGCCAAGTTCCAAGCGTTGTTAGATCAACCACTTCCTCCAACGGCAGAATTGCGCAGGTTGATGAATGCACGGGCGCCGTGGGAAGTCGACGCGCCACCGGAGCAATGACCCCCGCAATCAGTAAGCCTGAGGCAATCCAAGCTCACCACCGGCTGGACTCGTTTGACAGCGGCGAGCCGAACTTGCATGAATGGCTACGCGGTCGGGCAATGAAAAACCATGCGAGCGGCGCTTCTCGATGTTTCGTCGTTTGCTCTGAGAACCGCGTGATTGGGTATTACAGCCTGTCAGCGGGCGCGATCAGCCACCAGATTGCGCCGAAAAACTTCAGGCGCAATATGCCTGATCCCCTTCCAGTTTTGTTGCTGGGCCTGCTTGGCGGTTGACCGCCGATGTCAGAACATTGGGCTCGGTAAGGCGCTGCTTCGTGATGCCCTATTGCGGGCTGTCGGCGTGGGTGTCGATGCGGGCGTTTTCGCGGTGCTCGTCCATGCCATCTCGGATTCGGCCAAACGGTTCTACCTCTCGCATGGATTCGTTCCGTCACCTTTGGAACCGATGACACTCATGATGACGCTCCAAACCGTCCGGGGCGTTTTGTTGGAAGGCTGATCCATTTCGATTCGGACCACCAGCCGCAACCACCCCACCCTTATATCCTGAAAGCTTATGGAGACCGCTCCCCCCGAACTGATCGCCAAGTATGAGGCCGTGATCGGGCTCGAAGTCCACGTCCAGCTGGCCACCCGCACCAAGATCTTCTGCGGCTGCCCTACCAGCTTCGGCGCCGCCCCGAATAGCAACGTCTGCCCGGTCTGCCTCGGCCTGCCCGGTGCCCTGCCCGTACTGAGCCGTGAAGCCGTAGACTTGGCTGTGAAGGGTTCGCTGGCGCTGAATTGCAAGGTCGCCCGCCAGTCGCGTTTCGCGCGCAAGAACTACTTCTACCCCGATCTCCCCAAGGGCTACCAGATTTCCCAGTTCGATGAGCCCTTGGCCGAGCACGGCTGGGTCGATATTGTTGTCGAGGGAAAGCACAAGCGCGTCGGCGTCACCCGCGTCCACATGGAGGACGATGCCGGCAAGAGCCAGCACGAGGGGTTCCGCGATTCCGCCAGCTACACCTATGTCGACCTCAACCGCTCCGGCACACCCTTGATTGAAATCGTCAGCGAGCCCGAAATGCGCTCCTCCGACGAAGCCTTCGCCTATGTGACGGAACTTAAGCAGGCCATCCAGTTCATGGACGTCTCCACCTGCGACATGGAGAAGGGCCACCTGCGTTGCGACGCCAACGTCTCGGTGCGCCCGTGGGGCCAGTCGGAATTCGGCACCAAGGTCGAAGTCAAGAACGTCAACTCCTTCCGCTTCCTAAAGCTTGCGATCGAATACGAGATTGCCCGGCAGGTGGCGGTAATTGAGGGCGGCGGGAAAATCTTCCAGGAAACCCGACTCTACAACCCCGACACCGGTGTCACCGTCGGCATGCGCAGCAAGGAGCAGGCGCACGACTACCGCTATTTCCCCGAACCCGACCTGGTCCCGTTGCGTGTGAGCGAGAAGTGGGAGGCCGAGGCCCGGGCTTCGATGCCGGAACTGCCGTCGCTGCGGCGCGCGCGATTTGTGGAATCGTATGGATTGCGTGAATATGACGCTGAAGTGCTGACCGCGTCGCGCGCCTCAGCCGACTATTTCGAAGAGGTTGTCCGCACATCCGGTGAGCCGAAGTTGGCCGCGAACTGGGTGATGGGTGATCTGGCGGGCATGTTGAAGCCGTTGGGCAAGGAGATCGGCGAGTCTCCTGTCGCGGCCAAGCACTTGGGTGAACTGGTGGCGATGGTGGCCAAGAAGGAACTTACCGGCCCGATGGCCAAGGACGTGCTGGCGAAGATGTTCGAGAGCGGCGACAGCCCTGCCGTCATTGCGCAACGCGAAGGCCTGCAAACCATTAGCGACACCGGTGCGATTGAAAAAATAATCGACGAAGTGATGGCCGCGAATCCGAAACAGGTGGAAGGCTACAAGGCGGGCAAGGTGACGCTGATCGGCTTCTTTGCCGGACAAGTGATGAAGGCGACCCGGGGACAGGCCAATCCGCAAGTAGTGCAGGAACTGCTCAAGGCCAAACTTTCGTAATAGGAGATGGACGAACATGCTTAAAGTAGGCGACAAGGCACCGGAATTCAAGGTTCTGACCGACACGGGCGAGGAATTCGACCTCGCGGCTCACCAGAGTGAGCGCATCGTTCTGTATTTCTACCCAAGGGCCGACACGCCCGGCTGCACCGTCGAATCGTGCAGCTTCCGGGATGCGGTCGCGAAGTTCGTGGAGAAGGGTGTCACCGTGCTCGGCGTCTCCCCGGATACCACCAAGGCGCAGGCCAAGTTCAAGGCCAAATTCGACCTCGGGTTCACGCTGCTGGCGGACGATTCCAAGGACATCGCCATCCAGTACGACGTGTTGAAGGAAAAGAACATGTACGGCAAGAAGGTGATGGGGGTGGCGCGGACCACCTTCGTGATCGAGAACGGTGTGATCGTCAAGATCTTCGACAAGGTCAAGCCGGAAGGCCATGCCGAAGAGGTTCTGGCGGCGCTGTAAGGTTCGGTTCCAAGGTCCCAGCGGCCCATACACTCCATTGGGGATAAGCCCTCGCCGATACCAAGACGGTGCCCGTGGAGCCTTCCATCCTGTGATACCTTTACTGGAGAATGTAGTCCCGCGAATCCCGAAAGGAGCCCGGCTGGTGTCACAAAAACGTAACTTTCTACCTCTTTTAATGGTTTTGGCCTGCGGAATCCCGATTCAGGCCGAGATGAAGATCCACGTCATCGACGTTGGTCAGGCGGCCTCGACTCTTGTCGAGTTCAAAACCGGGGCAATCTTGATTGACGCCGGCGGCGAAGATACCGGTGACGACCGTTTCAAGAATGCCATTCTGGGCACCCTGAACGACTTCTTCGCCCGCCGGACCGATCTCCACAGAACACTGGCCGCGATTGTGATTTCCCATCCCCACCTGGACCACACCAAGCATTTGGTGGATGTGATGGACAACTTTACCGTTACCAATCTGGTCGATAACGGTGACACCAGGCCGGGACTCGGGATGGAACCCCTCACCCGGGCACGGGCGGCGGCCGTCGCGAAGCACGTGCGCGAAATCAAGATCTTCGACACGGATATTCGGGTCGGCACAGGCTTGCCGATCTCTGTTCTGCCCGTTGGCCCGGACTCGCCAACCATAACCGCGCTTTCCGGTTTTCGGAACTGCCCCAACGCCAACAACGACTCCATTGCCCTCCTGATCAAGGACGGCAACGCATCCGTGCTCTTCGCGGGCGACTCCGAGAATGAGGACACGGCCGGCGGTTCCGAAAACGCCTGCCACACCGAGCCGCAACTCCAACACTTGCTCGGTCGTTTCGGGCCTGCGATGCTGACGGCGAAGGTCTACCATGCCACCCACCACGGTTCGAAGAATGGGTCGTTGCCAGACTTAATCCAGGCGGTCCATCCCCAATTGAGCATCATCTCGGCGGGGAGACTGGATCCGCTGAAGAAATTCCCTGGCGGTTTCCACGCTTTCCAATTTGGCCATCCAAACGACAACGTGGTGATGGAGTTGGCGAAGGACACCGCGGGAACGCGGCAGTCTGTGCAGGTGCAGGTTGCGACCGGTGCCCCGACACGTGGCAATCCCAACCCGGCGCCAAAGACCGTGACGATGGCCAAGGCAGTCTACTGCACGTGCTGGGACTCCAGCTTCGACGTCACGTTTGATGCCGCTGGCACGCCGAAAGCCGTACCTGTGGCGGCCAAGATCATCGCTCCGCCTCCGCCACCTCCGCCAGCCAACGACGCCCAGACTTGCAACATTTCGCAAGGCGATCTGTTCGTTCCGTCCATTAGCAGGCCTGACACGATCAACAAGAAGCCCGGCGACTATTACCTGCTCTCGCTTTCCTGGTCGCCGCAGTTCTGCACCACCGGTCCGGGACAAAGCCCGAAGAACAAGTTCCAATGCCAGGAAAATTCCTTTGGTTTCGTGGTCCACGGCTTCTGGCCCCAAGCCGCGCACGCGCGCTCCATCTCCGACCATCCCCGGAACTGCGAGCCAACGACCGTGATCGCGCCTAAGACGCTAAAGGACAACCTGTGCACCGTCCCGGGCATTCAGCTCATGCAGGACGAATGGGCGAAACACGGAACCTGCGCCTACCAGACACCCGAGGCGTATTTCGCAGACATCGAGAAGGTGAAGGGGGCCTTGCACATTCCGGATGTGAGCGGCATGGCCGCCAAGGCCACGAAGAAGCTTACCGCAGGCGCGCTGATCCAAGCCTTCGTGACCGCCAATCCTGGTCTATCCGCTGAAGATATGCAGCTGAACCTGAAGGGCAGCACCTTGGTGGAAGTCCACGTTTGCTACAGCAAGGCGCTCAAATTCCAAGCTTGCGAGCCCGGCGCGAACGCGAACGACGCCAGACCCATAACAGTTACACCGAAGAAGTAGCCGAAACGCGTCGACCGGTCGGGAATAATCCTGCGCGCCTATGGCATATAGCGTGCAGGAGAAAGCCCATGAACACCCAAAAAGTGACGATCAAGACCGAGCGGAAGCCCAACGTACGTTATTGGCTGGCCGGTATCATCGTTCTGATTACGTTCGCCCTTGCCGACGTGATCGCTGTTGCATTGCCCTCAATGGCTCTGAGCCCCGCCCAGATCTTCGCTGGCGGAGCCGCCTACGTCCTGATTGCGGGTGGATCGCTCTACACCGTTTGGCAGCTCAAGGGCTGACCTACGGTCTAGGGCCGAGGGCCACCAAGCCATCCCGGTAGTTGATCGTGACCGTGGATTGGCGCAACACCGAGTAGCCCAGGATCCCGGAGATTTGAACTCCTTGGCGGCGGCTAATCTCGTCCAAGTCCATACTGACCGGATCCCGCTCGCCGACAGTTCTTCCCGCCACTTCCAATACAAGCGGTGAAATACGGAAGATGCCTTCCACAGCACCGGCCGCGCCATTCAGGTTGACGGAGCGTGGAGTTCCCACAGGAGGACCCGAATTGCCGCGTGCAACCGAGGTGACCGCCGAGCCGGTGTCCACTAGAAAGAGCCCAGCCTTGCCGCCTTGGACGCGGGCCTTCAGCAGCAGAAAATGCCGGAAGCCATAGGCGTGCGAGGGTTGATCCGCATTCTCCGCCCGGTCATAACCGATCCATCGACCAGTGCCGACATCCGGCGGGCCGGATTCGAACGGCATTAGCTCCAGCGTCCGCGCGCGGCCGTTCAAACGGATTTGGAAGGCCTCGAAGGCGTCCATGCCAATCACGCCGTCAGCCCCCTCCGCGAATGCGCTGGCAAGTACCTCGACGGCGCAGTTTTCCAGCAGGAAATCCGCGCCCACCCGAACGGTGCGCGCCACCCCCATGGAACCTCCGACTGCGCCGCCACCCAAGCCGGTGATTTGGGTCTCCGAAACGATGTCCAACTCCAGTCGCTTGGCCGGCTTTGGGTTGATGACGATTCCCGACGCCCCGCTGTCCAAAACCAGCCAAAGGGTCTTGCCACCGTTGATCTCGACCGGGGCCAGCAGCCCGGCCGGATTGAGTCCTTGGGGTTGGTAGGCCTTCAAAGCCACAGTGTAGGGTCGGTAACCGCTGGCGAGACGTCCATGGGGACGGCCGTTCAAACGCTTCTCCATCACCAATTGGTTCAAGGAAGCGGCGGCAGCCTGGCGATCCTCGTTCATCGTCAGCGCGATGGCATTGCGGAGGAGCGTTTCGCGGCTCTTCGGGTCGGTCGCAAAGTCCGTGTAGGACCGAATGATGTCCGGGTCGCGGGGATCGAGGCCGTACGCGCGCGACATTAGACTGCGGGCGTTGTTGCGGTGGAACTGGATCAATTCGAGCCTACCCAGCCCCCAGTAGGCCCGCGCACAGCGCTCATCAGCTCTGATGGCGGCGGTGAAGGCGGCGGCGGCACCGTCGAAATCCGCCCTGCGGAACCGGATCTCGCCCTGCAAAGCGATCAAGCCTGCGTCGGCAGTGCGGACCGGGCTGGCCAGGATCAACCTTTCCGCCTCGTCAAGCCGACCCGCTTGTAGAAGTTTGCGGGCAGTCAGCAGTTCGTCATGTTGGATTCCCAAGCAAGGAATCGCAGTCAAAGCGATAAACCCCGCCAAGGTGGCCGACCATGAAGCGCAAGCGCGTGGCATCTTCCTGATGCCACTATATTACGATCCTGTTACGATTGCATTATCAAAATGTGAATCGGCCCGATTCGGACCGGTTATGGCACCACGGCGGGCCGCTAGGGTCTGAAGGCCTCGGCAACCGGACGTCCGACCCAGCATGCGGGTGCTGCCAAGCCCAGCACGGACGCAATCGTTGCCGCCGTGTCGTAGGTGTTTACCGGGGATGCAATTTCCGTGCCCGTGCGGACACCGGGTCCGACAGCAATCCACGGGATCTCCAATTCGGTCATGGAGAGGCCTCCGTGCTTCTTTTCCACGCCGCCATGGTCCGCCGTCACGATGATCAGGGTGTCCGCTGCGTTGCCGGATTTCGAAACAGCCGCCACGACGTCCCCCACAAGTTTGTCCGCCTGGGCGACGGCGGCATCGAATTCGGGTGAAAGCCAGCCGTGGCCGTGACCGGCGTCATCAACCTCGTCCAAGTGTAGGAAGAGAAGCTCGGGCTTCTCGGCGGCCCAGTACTTCAGCCCTGCGTCCACGGTTTCCGGGGATCCCTTCACATGCTG
>CAITMP010000893.1 GCA_903893525.1 uncultured Acidobacteriia bacterium
CCACCGGATTTCAGAAACCGCATCATGCTCCAGCCGGAGACGGATGGGAACCGCAAACCGAGGGCCCCCATGTCTCCCATGATTTGATCCCGCAGGATCTGATCCCCAATGATCTAGCGGACTAGAACTTCCGCGACCACTCCTTCGGCCAGCGCTCCACCACAACCTTCTTGTCTGTGTAAAACTCCACTCCGTCGCGCCCCTGCCCGTGCATCACGCCGAGAAAACTATCCTTCCAGCCGCTGAACGGGAAGTAGGCCATGGGCGCGGCGACTCCGATGTTGACCCCAATATTCCCGCAGGGAGCCTCGTAGCGGAACTTGCGTGCCGCCGCGCCGCTCGCCGTAAAGATCGACGCCTGGTTGCCGTAGGCGCTGCGGGAAATCATGGCAATCGCCTCATCCAGTGTCGCTACTTCCTGAATCGCAAGGACGGGGCCGAAAATTTCGGTGCGCATCAGTTCGCCGTCCTCCTCCAAGCCGGATAGGATCGTCGGCTTTAGGAACGCGCCTCCTTGGCCGCGCCCATCCAACACGGCAGAAGCTCCGGAATCCAAGCCCTTCCCGATCAAGTGCTCTATCCGGGACCGGCTGGCGGGGGAAATCACGGGCCCCATCTGGACACCGTCCTCCAGTCCGTTCCCGACGCGCAAATTCGAAGCCAAACCGGCAATGGCGTCCGTAAAAACCGTGCCCGCCCCACCCACGGCGATCGCCCCTGATACGGCCAGACATCTCTGGCCCGCGCAGCCAAACGCCGAGTCGCTGATGATCTTGGCGCTCATCTCAATGTCCGCGTCCGGCATCACGACGACGAAATTCTTCGCGCCGCCCTGGCACTGTACCCGCTTTCCATATTTGGCACCTTCGGTATAGATGTGGCGCGCGACGGGCGTGGAGCCGACAAAGCTGATCGCCCGCACTTTGGGATGCTGCAAAAGCGCGTCCACGGCTTCCCTGCCCCCGGTCACCATGTTGACCACACCGTTCGGCAAACCGGTTTGGTGCAGCAACTCCACCAAGTACCGCGATGTCAGCGGCACGCGCTCGGACGGCTTCAGAACAAAGGTGTTCCCGCACGCGATGGCGTAGGGCAGGAACCAGAGCGGAATCATGGCCGGAAAATTGAATGGAACAATGGCAGCCGTCACTCCGAGGGGCTGGCGGATCATCATTTCATCCAAGCCGCTGGCGACGTCTTCGAGGTTGTACCCCTGCATCAGAGTCGGGATACCGCACGCCACTTCCACATTTTCGATGCCGCGGGTAATCTCCGCCCGCGATTCCGCAAACGTCTTGCCGTTCTCCATGGTGCAGATTCGGGCGATGGAATCGGCGTGCTCCTCCAGCAGGGCGCGGAACTTGAACAGGAACTGGATGCGGTTCTGCGCCGGGGTGCGGCGCCATTCCACGAAGGCGGCGGCGGCGGATTCGACAGCCGCGTCGACATCCCCGGCTGAGGCAAGCTGGACCCGCGCCAGGACGTCGCCGGAGGCGGGGTTGAAGACATCGAAGGTCTCCGTGGAGAGACCGGCACTCCACTGGCCTTGGATGCAGTTCAGGTTGTTGTCGATATGGGCGGTCGGCATGGGAATTTCCCAGCCTATCGCACGTGCGTCCGGCAATGCTCAGACGGCCAGGGCGACGGTGCGTTCGAGCCAACCGGCTGGAACCTCGTCGAGGGTGGTCAGCTCGGCCACGGCTTTGGGAATTCCCACCGTCGTTCGGTAGATCTGGAAGAGCCCATTGCAGGTTTCGCAGTTCTCGATGTGATCATGAACCGGCGCTTGGAGCTCGGCCGGAAGCGCGGCATCGATATAGTCCAGCAGTAGGTCGAACTGGCCGCCGCAAGTCAGTTCGGGGCCGTTGCAGAGTTCGGGCCGAAGGATTTCGGCCATCGCGGCACGTGCCCTATGCAAGCGCTGGCGGACGGTTGCGTCGGGGATACCCAGTCTCTCGGCAACTTCGCGAGAACTCAGATCCTCCACATCGCGGAGAACCAGCACGGTCCGGAACTCCTCGGGAATGCTCCCCAGTGCCTTTTGGATCGCACGGCGCATCGCCAAGCGCTTTTCCAGTTTCGGGCCCGGATCGGACCAAGCCGAGGGCAGACCTTCGAAGGCCGGCTCCACGGCACCGCCATCGGTCATCAGGCTGACCTCGCCGCGACCGCGCGCACTCCGCAAACGGGATAGAGCCGCATTCACTACGATTCGGTGCAGCCAAGTGGAAAGGCTCGCCCCGCCTTCGAATCCGGCAATTCCCTTCCAAGCGGAAATCAGTCCTTCCTGAACCGCGTCCTGCGCATCGTCCTCGTTGCCCAGGATCCTGTAGGCGGTGGCAAGCAAGCGACCGCTTGCCGTGCGAACCAATTGCTCAAACACAACTGTATCCCCGGCCCTCAGGCCGGCAACGATGGAGCTTTCGTCAGCGCTCATAGGTCCCGCAGTTCCTCTCCAAGCAGGATGACAACTCTCCGGTAGGCGAAAACGTGGCTACGGCAGGAGGCACAGGCCGCCAGATGCCGATGGAATCCGGCGAGTTCGAGCTCAGCCAACTCGCAGTCCAGATAACCGGCGACCAAACAATCGCACTCGATGCAACTCATTGATGATACTCCCGACTCTTGGAGTTCCGAGCAGGACGGATTGTGACGAAACAATTGATCAAAAAAGATTTACGCACCCGGTCACAAATCCATCCCCCCACCCATCGAAGGTGCGCAAGGGAAGTACGAGACGGAAGCAAAAGGAAAACGACAATGAAAACCACACAGATCCTCAACTACGCGGCATCCGCCATCATGGCAAGTGCCGCAATCATGGGCGGAGCGGCGAGCGCCCAGGCTGCAGACGGCCCGAGCGATCCCCAGATCGTCGGCATCGTCCTCGCCGCCGACCAGATCGACATCGACTACGGCAAGATTGCGCTCGCCAAGTCCAAAAACAAGGGAGTCCGGGAATTTGCGCAGCGGATGGTGACGGACCACTCGGCTGTTCAACAGAGCGTCATCGGCTTGGCTGCAAAGCTTGGCGTCAAGGGCGAAGACAGCCCCACCAGCACGGGCCTCAAGGGTGGCGCGGTCGAAATTACGGCCAAATTGAATGCGTTGAAGGGCAAGGACTTCGACAAGTTCTACGTGGACAACGAAGTTTCCTACCACAAGACGGTGACCGACGCGGTGGCCGCAGTGCTGATCCCGAGCGCGCAGAATGCGGAACTGAAGTCGGCCCTCGAAAGTGCACAGCCGTTGTTCCTGAAGCATTTGGAACATGCCCGGATGATTCAGGCTGGCGGCAGCGGCATGATGAGCCACGGCAAATAGGCTAGGCGACCCAAAATGCGGTTGATCTACAAAATAGGCGCATTCGCGATGGTTCTAGGGGTGGTGACGATGTCCGTGGCTGGCCCACCCCCGCCAACCACGCACAAAGTTCTGATCCAAGGCTTCAAATTCGTTCCGGAGCGGATCGAGGTGGCGGTTGGGGACACGGTTGTTTGGGAAAACAAGGATATCGTTCCTCACACGGCCACTGCAAAGAAAGGCTTCGACTCGAAGGAGATCGCAACCGGGCAGAGCTGGAGCTACGTGGCAAAGCGGCAGGGCAGGTACGAATACATCTGTACCTACCATCCAACGATGAAGGGCGAATTGGTAGTTCGATAAGGAAAACAGACATGCAAGACTTGCAAACACTCGAAATGGACTTGAACGCGATGATCGCCAGGGGCGAAATGGTGGAGGCGACCGAGAAGTACTATGCGGACGACTGCACATTCCAGGAAGGCAACAAGGAAGCCCGGTCGGGCGGCAAGGCGGCGCACATCGGTTATCTGAAGGCCATCTTTGCCTCGGTGACCGCGGTCAATGGATTGACGCTGCACAGCCAGACGGCTGGCGACGGCGTCGCGATGAGCGAATGGACGTTCGACCTTTCCACCACCAACGGTCCGGTCCTGTGGAACGAAGTCCTGCGGCGCCGGTGGGTGGACGGCCAGGTAGTATCCGAACGCTACTATACGGCAGCATGACCCACCCACTGCTAACGGTACTGAAGGAGGCGCGAGCATGCTCAGCATGCGCCTCCTTTCTTCCCTTGGGTCCGAAGCCCCTGCTGGCGGCGGACCCCGAGTCGAGAATCCTGATCATCGGGCAAGCCCCCGGGAAGGCCACCCACGCAGCGGGAATCCCATGGCAGGACCGTAGCGGGGATTCGTTGCGCACATGGCTTGGGGTCTCGCGCGAGCAATTCTACGACCCGAAGCTGGTGGCCTTGGTGCCGACCGGTTTCTGCTACCCGGGAACCGGGACCACAGGTGACCTGCCCCCCAGGCCGGAATGTGCCCCGCTGTGGCATCCCCGGATTCTACCGGAACTACGCCAGGTCGAATTGACGATCTACCTCGGCAGTTACGCCTTTGCCCGGAACATGGGCGACCGTTACCCGAACCTGACCGCGGCGGCGGCGGATTTCGCTGAATTGCTTCCGGAACGGATTGTTCTACCCCACCCGTCCCCACGGAACGGCATGTGGGCCAGCCAAAGACCGTGGTTTGCAGGAGAATTGATCCCGGCCTTGCAATCGAGAGTTTTGGAGATTATTGCCAGATGAGAACGAAACGGATGTTGGCTTTGGGAGCGGTCTTTCTTGTGGTCATCCAGCTGGTGCCGGGACCCTACTCGTCATCCATGAATACAGCTCCCAGCGGGCAACTCCTACAATCGAGCGGTCTTGATCCGAATACCGTTTCCCACATTGTGGATGCCTGCGGAGACTGCCATTCGACAGCCACACGCTGGCCTTGGTACAGCCGGGTTGCCCCGATGTCGTGGCTGATCGCCAAAGACGTCGCGGACGGGCGCAAGTTCCTGAATTTCTCCGCATGGGCTGCGTACGGATCCGCCGGACAGGGACAATTGTTGCAGCTTGCCGCGGAACGGACCAAGGACGGCACGATGCCCCCGCGCAGATACTCGTTGTTGCATCCCGAGACCGAGTGGAACGCGGCAACAAGGGCTGGGGTCTTGGACGCGCTGCTGGCGGAATCGGCTCGGCTGTCGAAATTGGAATAGCGGGTCGGTACAATCGAATTTCCGTGCGCCACACCACAACAGTAAGAGTCCGCTACGCAGAAACAGACCAAATGGGTGTCGTTTACCATGCCAACTATCTGGTGTGGATGGAGGTGGCCCGGACGGAGATCTGCGCGGCGATGGGTTTCCGCTATACGGAAATGGAGAAGGACGGCATCCTGCTGGCGGTGACCGAGGCCCATGTCCGGTACCTGAGCGCCGCAAAATACGACGAGGAGATCTCCGTTACAGCCATCCTGGGAGAGGCCAACCGGCGATTCGTCGCCTTCGACTACGAAATCGCCTGCAATGGCCGGAAGGTCGCGTCGGGACAGACCCGCCATATCTTCCTGAGCCCGGAACTTAGGCCAACCAGGCTGCCGGACAAATACGCGCCCATGTTCGGGATCGTGTAACGCCTAACGGACCGTACCCTTGAGCGGTTCGCCCTTGAGCGCGGCCCCGGAGGCCTCCAGCGTGCGCTTGCCATCCGACAATTTCATCTCCACAATGCCGCCCGTTGTGGATGCTGCCGAGCCGGACCACTTGGCTCCGCCCCACGTCGCGGCGATTTCCGACAGCTTCAGCCGGGGATTGCGTCCATCGAAATCCAGCTGGAACATGGACTCCAAAGACTCCATCGGGGCCAGTGGTGCCAGCTCCACGTTCCGGCTCCGCAATTTCCCGGTCGATTTGACCCTCGAAAGCAGATCTTCGCCCGTTCCCGAAGTTGTCAGGGCCCCGTCAGCCTCCAAGGCGGTGGAGCGCCAGCGTACCCCCGAAAGCTTACCCGTGATGGAAAATTCCGGCTCCGGCTTCGCCAAATCGACAGAGACATCGCCCTTGAAGGCCGCTTGACTGGAATAGGAGTCCGGCAACTGGAACTGCAGTCCCTCCAATTTCGCCCCATCGGCATTCCAGAGTACCCGCGTTCGAAACTTCGTCAGGGAATTACCAGCCAGATCTACGGATGCCGCCTGCAACGTCCCGTCAAGGTGAATAGCCTGCAGCCAGTCCGGCTCGGGAGTTTTTCCAAAACTCAAGGCCTTGGCCAAGAGTCCTCCGCGCCGCAACAGCGGAGTCAGAAGCTGCTCGACTTGGGACATATCGATCTTGGAAGCCACCAGCCGGAAGCGTTGGGGTTGTCCCATACTCGACGCTTGGAAAAACTCGCCCTGTGCGTCCATCCGCCCAACCGACAGGACGAGTTTCCTGAGGGCGAATCCGTTGCCATCCAAAGTCGCATCCGCACTGGAAACCCGCACCGGCTGCGCAAAGGCGGGAAATACGACATCAGCATCCTTGAGGCTGAACGTGCCGGACCACCCTGCCTCAAGCTCTTTGGAGAACGCAAGGCTCCCAGCCCAAGTTCCCGACGCGGCCACGCCGAGGAACGGCGCATGGACGGCTGCCATGTAGGGGCGCAAAACGCCCAGCGGCATGGCTGCAGTTTCCAACGATGCGGTTGGCTGTCCCTTCGCTGCGTCATATCCGGCTTGGAGGCTGGCCGTTTCCCCGGAATCCGCTGTCAGGGTGACGGAAGGAATTGCGATGGTTGAACCGGAGCCCACAATCGAGGCGTCGGCAAATCTCAAACGTCCGGCAGCTGGCGAGTTATCCGCATGGACCGCAACATTGCTGGCCGATAGTTGTCCGTCGAACTTGGGATTGCCGTCGGGCATCGAAAAGCCCAGCTGGCCGGACAAAACACCATCCATACCGATATCGCCGGGTATCCCCAGGCCAACATTGCGGGCAACTGCGAACAAAGGGGCGATCGGCATCTTGTCGAGAAGGAACCGCACATCCCAACTGGGCCTCTTCAGATAGTCCGACGCCCTGTAGCGGACATCCACCACGGGCACCTTTTCTTCGGAAACGGCTCGTACTTCCAAGGTCTGGGCAGGCACGTTCAGTGCACCCGAAATGCTCATCCCCACAGGTCGGCCCCCGGGAGGCGTTGTGTTCCAGCCGTGGATATCGGCGACCTGGATGGAACCGGCTATGCCAAGGCGTGACAACGGTCCAGCTAAATGCGCCGCCCCCCAAATATCGCCATGGATGCCGGATTCGCGGCCCTCGAACAGGGTCATCATGTCGCCCAGCTCGCTTTTTTCCATCTTCACGTCGAGTGTGACGGAGGAATCAGCCTGGTGCCACTGGCCACGCGCGACAAAGAAGCCAAAACCGCGCGCAGGACGGTCCGTGCGGGCTGGCTCGGCACGAACCTTGAGGGTCCAAGGGTCGCCCTCACTGGATGGGGGCCAAAGATCCACGTCGGTGTTCAAGAGGTAGAAAACGGACTTGGTGTCGCCGAATTTGAAATTGATTCGGCCTGAGATCAGGTGCACGCTTGGAAACGCCTTCAGAAGTTTCGGGCGCAGCAGTTCCGAGAAATTCCACTTGACGACCCCTGTGTCTCCGGCTGCAGCTCCGGCGGCGGAATCGACACGGGTCAAGTTGACGCTGGTATCCTCCAGATCTACGGACGCGAACTCCAACGGTCCGCCGAACAGGGCCGACAACTTGGGCCGCCCACGCATGACGCTGATGTAGGCGACTGGTTCCGGGCCAACGGCGGGATCCTCGGAGATTTTCACGTTTTCGACCGTGAAACCGGGTACAGGCAACAGCTGGAACTGCACTTGGCCAACCTCAACCTTGCGGCCCAATGCGCTCTCAAGCGCGTGGTGGATCGGCTCGCGATACTTGTCGGCGGAGATCCGGGGCACGTACC
Source organism: uncultured Acidobacteriia bacterium (assembly GCA_903893525.1). Taxonomy (GTDB): domain Bacteria; phylum Acidobacteriota; class Terriglobia; order Bryobacterales; family Bryobacteraceae; genus BOG-234. Next base: position 7,811 of record CAITMP010000893.1, read on the forward strand.
AAGCAGCCCCCAGGAGACTGGCAATGGCATACAGGACCAGCTTCGGCCACGTGACGAACTTTCGGAACTTACCGGAGTTCAAATGCCAGCCTCGCGCGCCAGAAGCGCCTGGTAGAGTTCGGGGTTGTCCACATCGTCGTTGATGGCTGCGTCATCCACATCCAAGTAACGGATCGAAGCCGCATTCCGGTCGATTAGATCGCGGACCTTGCCGGAAACAGGTTCGTCCAGGAACTGCCGCGCCATTTCCGCGGCGAGACGGACCGGATGACCGCGCTTGCCTGCAAACTTCGGGATCACGATGGGGGCGTCGGTGCCGGCCAGCAGTGAGAGGGTGTCGGGGCGGACTGCTGGGTGGTCCACCAGCGTGAACAGGACCGGTGTCTGGATGGCACCCAATGCCCTCAGACCGCATTGCAAAGATGTCAACATTCCCAACTTGTAATTGTGATTCACCACCGGCGTTACGCCGGCTGGGGCATTGGATGCCATCGCGTCACCGTCGAAGCCAAACACCGCTACGACCGGGGAACAGAC
>CAITMP010000894.1 GCA_903893525.1 uncultured Acidobacteriia bacterium
CCAAGCTTCCGCCCATAGCAGGTACCGAGACTATGGACGTTTTCCAACTGACGCGCGAACTCATCGACATCCCCTCCGTTACCCCCGAGGAAGCCGAAGTCGGCCAGTATCTCTACGACTATCTCCACCGCCTGTGCTTGGACCATGACGGCTGCGTCGAGAAGACCGAGGTGGAGCCGAACCGCTGGAACGTCTTCGCCTGTTTCGGGGAACCGGTGGTCACCCTTTCCACCCACATGGATACGGTGCCTCCGTTCATTCCGTCCCGCGAGGATGCGGATAATATCTGGGGCCGGGGAGCCTGCGATACCAAGGGCATCATTGCGTCCATGATCAAGGCCGCAGAGGCGTTGCTGGACGCGGGAACACGCAATTTCGGCCTCCTGTTCGTGGTCGGCGAGGAGCGCAACAGCGCCGGTGCGTACCATGCTGCTGCCAATCCCCGCGGCTCCAAGTTCATCATCAACGGCGAGCCCTCGGAAAACCAGCTTGCACTGGGTTCCAAGGGGGCGCTGCGCTACGAAGTGGTGGCGCGGGGCAAAATGGCTCACTCGGCTTATCCGGAACTGGGCGAATCGGCCATCGAAAAGCTTCTGGACGCGTTGGACGCCATTCGAAAGGTGCAACTTCCGGTCGATGATGTCCTGGGCCCCAGCACCCTGAACATCGGCACGATCCGCGGGGGCCGGGCTCCGAACGTGATTCCGGACGAAGCCCGTGCCGAGATATTTATCCGCTTGGTATGCGATTCCGCTTCCACCCGCAAGGCCGTGGAGGAAGCAGTCGGCGATAAGGCCGAAATGAACTTCGTGCTGGAAATTCCGGCAATCCGGCTGACCGCAGTGGAGGGACTCCCCACCACCGTGGTCGCCTATACAACCGACATTCCCGCGTTCGGAGGCAAGTGGGGCCAGCCCTTGCTCTTCGGACCCGGAACCATCCACGTGGCGCATACGCTCGACGAGCGGGTGCCGAAGCAGCAACTGCTGGACGCCGTGGAAATCTATCAAAAACTGGTCAGGCAACTACAAGCACAATGAGCAAAATCGAAGTCGGCATCCTTGGCGCCACCGGCATGGTGGGCCAGCATTTCATCAAGTTCCTCGACGGGCACCCGTTGTTCAAGACCGCGTGGTTGGGCGCGAGCGAGCGTTCCGCCGGAAAGCCTTACAATAAAGCCGCGAAATGGCATTTGGGCGGGGTCACGCCGGAGGCCGTTGCCGGTCTCACCGTGGAGGAGGCCAAACCGGGCAATGCTCCAAAGTTGCTGTTTTCCGCCATGGACGCCTCGGTTGCGACTGAAATCGAGCAGGCGTTCGCAGCTGCGGGCCACATCGTGGTTTCCAATTCCAAGAACCACCGCATGGACGAGGATGTTCCGCTGCTGGTGCCGGAAATCAATGCCGACCACCTCAAGCTGATCCCCGGCCAGCGCGAAACGCGCGGTTGGAAGGGTGCCATCGCCACCAACCCGAATTGCTCCACCGTCGTGCTGACCATGGGCCTCGCCCCGCTGCGCCAGTTCGGCATCACCCGCGTCGTCGTCACCACCATGCAGGCGGTGTCGGGAGCCGGCTACCCGGGTGTTCCCTCCATGGACATCCTCGGCAACGTCGTCCCCCACATCGGCGGCGAGGAAGAGAAGATGCAGCAGGAAACCCAGAAGATCATGGGTGACTTTGTGGACGGGCGCGTCCTGCCGTTGGCCGCGAAGGTCAGCGCGCATTGCAACCGTGTAGCCGTTATCGACGGCCACCTGGTGACGATCTCGGTCGAATTGGCCGCCAAGCCCACCGAGGCTGACATACGCCACGCTTTCGACACTTTCCGGGCTATCCCCCAGGAGCGGAATCTCCCCAGTGCTCCGAAATTCCCGGTACAGTACATGCCGGAAGCCGATCGCCCGCAACCCCGCAAGGATGTGGAGCGCGAGCGTGGCATGGCCGCCTTTATCGGTCGGCTGCGCCCGTGCCCGGTGTTTGATTGGAAGTTCGTGGCGTTGGGCCACAACACGGTCCGGGGTGCCGCCGGGGCAGCTGTCCTGAACGCCGAACTCATGCAGTCCGAGGGGTTGCTCGACTAGCCATGATCGTGATGAAGTTTGGCGGAACCTCGGTGGAATCCGCCCATGCCATTGAGCGCGTCGCTGGAATTGTCAAGGCGCGCCGGGACCGGAAGCCCGTTGTCGTCGTTTCAGCGATGGGCAAGACAACAAACAAGCTGTTGGCTATCACCGACGCGGCAATCCAAGGTCGCCGCGAGGAGTCGGTGCGGCTCTTGGGTGAATTGCGGGACTTCCACCTGGCTGAGGCTGCACTGGTCGGAGGGCTGGACGATGTCATCAACGAACACTTTCAGGAACTCTCGGAACTTGTTCAAGGAATTGGTGTTCTTGGAGAATTAACACCCCGTTCAATCGATGCTGTTTCGGCTTACGGCGAGCGCTTGTCGAGTCTCATCGTGGCCCAGGCGTTCAACCATTTCGGACTCGATGCCGTACACGTGGACTCGCGGAAGGTGATCGTCACCGACAACCGCCATACCCAGGCGGCACCCCAGTATGCCGAAACCTACCGGCGTCTGGAGGTGACGGTCGCACCACTCGCCCAAGAGCGCGTAGTCGTGATGGGGGGCTTTATCGGTTCCACCGAGGAGGGTGTTACGTCCACGCTTGGTCGGGGTGGCTCCGATTTCACGGCATCGATCGTGGGTGCGGGCATCAACGCAGAGGAAATCCAGATTTGGACCGACGTCGACGGAATGTTGACCGCCGATCCCACCGTTTTCAAGGGCGGACACCGCGTCAAGACCATTTCGTTCTCGGAGGCGGCGGAACTGGCGTACTTCGGTGCCAAGGTGCTGCATCCGGCGACCGTCATACCGGCCATCGAGCGGGATATCCCGGTGCTGATCCTGAATTCGCGGCGTCCCGAAGTTCCCGGTACAAGGATCTCGCGTGAGACAGTGGCATCGAAAAATCCGGTGAAATCCATTGCCTGCAAGAAGAAGATCACGCTGGTGAACATCGCTTCGAGCCGGATGTTCATGGCGCACGGGTTCCTCAGACGGATCTTTGAGGTATTTGACCGGCATGAAACGTCGGTCGATATGATTGCCACCAGCGAGGTCAGCGTTTCGCTTACCGTAGACAATCCGGCCCGGCTGGAAGCGGTTTGCCGGGAATTGGGCGAGTTTGCCGAGGTCTCGACCGAGCCCGGGCAGGCGATTGTTTGCCTGGTTGGCGAAAATATTCGCTACACCCCCGGGGTTGCCGCCGGTGTCTTCGGGGCGCTCGGGGATATCAATGTCCGGATGGTTTCGCAGGGAGCCTCGTTGCTGAACTTGGGCTTTGTGGTTGCGGAAGCGGACTTGGCTGCGACGGTGGAGGCACTGCACAATAGGTTCTTCGCCGAGCTGGACCCGGCGGTATTTGACTAGGGCGCATTCGAACAAGGCAAATCCATGAAGATCGCAATTGTGGGCTACGGCAAGATGGGCAAGATGATCGAGCGGATCGCGCTGGAGCGCGGCCACGGGATCGGATTGCGCCTGGATGAGTTCAATAACGCCAACTACGAGGGTATGACCGCGGAAAACTTCGCCGGGATCGATGTCGCCATCGATTTTTCCGTGCCGCACGCGGCGGTCGGGAACATTGAACGGATGTCGGCCCTTGGTATCAACCAAGTTGTCGGGACGACAGGCTGGACCGGCGAAATCGACCATGTTCGCGAAGTTGTGGAGCAGAACAAGGTCGGGCTGGTTTGGAGCCCGAACTACTCGGTTGGAGTGAACGCCTTCTTCCGAATTGTGGCTGAGGCGGCGAAGCTTCTCTCCGCGACGCCGGAATACGAGGCCTGGGCCTGGGAGATCCACCACTCAGCCAAGAAGGATGCGCCCTCCGGCACGCTTCTGAAGCTGGTGGAGGAAATGCGCAAGGCCGGGTATGACCGGAATGTGGACATCGGCTCCAACCGTGCCGGCACAATTGCGGGAACGCACGAAATCGGCTTCGATTCCGCTGCGGATACGATTACTCTCCGCCACACCGCCCGCAGTCGGGACGGTTTCGCACTGGGCGCGGTGAAGGCCGCCGAGTGGGTTGCGGGCAAGCAGGGCTTTCACGAGTTTGGCGATATTCTCTTTTAGCGTCAGTGGGAAAGGTGGAGGTGGTACATGTTTACGGGATGCGGAACAGCCTTGGTTACGCCGTTCAAGATGGACGGGAGTTTGGACGAGTCGACGCTGCGGGCCTTGGTCCGGCGGCAAATTGACGCGGGAATTGATTTTCTGGTGCCATGCGGCACCACGGGTGAAAGCCCAACTTTGTCGCGGGACGAGCACATCCGTGTGGTCGCAATCACGGTGGAGGAATCCGCCGGGCGTACGCCGGTGGTGGCGGGCGCGGGGGGCTACAACACCCATGAAGTGATGGAGTTGGCGAAGGAATGCGCGGCCGTGGGTGCAAATGGCATCCTTTCGGTGTCGCCCTACTACAACAAGCCCACCCAGGAAGGCCTGTACCAGCACTTCAAGGCGATTGCGGGCGCGGTCTCGCTCCCCATCATTGTGTACAACATCCAAGGCCGTACCGGCGTCAACGTGGAAACGCCGACGCTGAAGCGGTTGGCCGAGTTGCCGAATATCGTGGGCGTCAAGGAGGCTTCCGGCAACATCTCGCAGATGGCCGACGTGGTCCACAACATGCCCGAAGCGTTCGACATGCTGTCCGGCGACGACTCGATCACCATCCCGCTGATCTCCCTGGGGGGGCGCGGGGTGATATCGGTAGTTTCCAATGAGATTCCGGCCGAGATGACCCAGCTGGCCCGACTGGCCAACCAGGGTGACTACGCCGGCGCACGCGCCATCCAGCGCCGATTCCTGCCCCTGATGCAGGTGAACTTTGTGGAGGCCAATCCCGGTCCCGCCAAGTGGGCGATGCACAAAATGGGCCTCTTGGAACCCGCATACCGTCTTCCGATGGTGCCTCCGTCCGCCGCCAGCAAGGCCCGGATCGAGCAGGTACTCGCGGAAGTTGGGCTGGTATAGGTTGTGGAGCGGGAACCTGAAGTTTCCGTCGTGCCCACGGTCGCTCAGCAGGTCCGAATCCTGGAACCCGTTGTGCGCGTGGACTACAAGGAATCCAACCCGCTCATTCTGAAGCTTCTGATGGCCCTGTTCGGGCTCAATCCAAACAAGAAATAGACATGCAAAAAGCTATTGAAGATATTTTTGACAACAAGCCCGCAGCGTACACGCCGGAACACTTCGCACTTTTTGCCAGCTTTAAGCGCGCACTGAATGCGGGGGAGATCCGCGCCGCCGAGCCCGATTCCACCCAAGCATGCGGTTGGCGCGTCAACGGCTGGGTAAAAAAGGGGATTCTGCTGGGGTTCCGGTTGGGCGGCATCGTCGACATGTCGATTGATGCCAGTCGGCAGCCGTTTACCGACAAATCGACGTATCCGGTCCGCCAAGTTGGTCCGAACGACGGCGTGCGGATCGTTCCTGGTGGCTCCAGCATCCGCGATGGCGTTTACCTGGGCAAGGGCGTCACCTGCATGCCGCCCATGTACATCAACGTCGGTGCATACGTGTCGGACGGCACCATGGTGGACTCGCACGCGTTGGTCGGCAGTTGCGCGCAGATTGGACGCAATGTCCACATTTCGGCGGCGTCGCAGATTGGCGGAGTTCTGGAGCCGGTCGGGGCGCTCCCGGTGATCGTCGAGGACGATGTCTTGATCGGCGGCAACTGCGGCGTCTATGAAGGCACCGTTGTCAAGAAGGGCGCGGTGCTCGGCACCGGTACCATCCTCAACCGTTCGACCCCGGTCTACGACCTGGTTCGGGGCGAAGTGATCCGGGCCGATGGGGACGGACCGCTGGTGGTGCCGGAAGGTGCGGTTGTCATCGCGGGGTCGCGTGCCGTAACGAACGGTCCCGGCAAGGATTGGGGCATCTCGATCTATACTCCCGTGATCGTGAAGTACCGGGACGAAAAGACCGGCACGCGCGTGCAACTGGAAGACCTGCTCCGGTAGTTCGTGATGACTACCGGCGTCTAGTCCGATGCCGATTGGAGTTTTTCCGGTCGGTAGATGGCCGCTGCGGAGAGGAACAGGGCTGCGGTACCTGCCAGCAACTTCGCCTCAAACAGCCAAACATCGTGGATTTCGGCACCGGGAATCAGCGCGCAGCCGATTGCGAGTACTGTGACACCGCCTCCGGCAACCACGCCCAGTCGCTGGCCCTCCCGCCACGCACTGCCGAACACGTAAACAAAGGGCAGGAATCCGGCGATTACGGTCAGCGAAACAATGGTCTCGTAGGCAGCCTGTGCCGTATCGCCCAATTGCACGGCTAGCAGCAGTCCGGAGGCCAGGGTGCCGAAAATCATCATTGAGACGTGCGGCGTTCCCCATTTCGGGTGCACGAGGGAGAACATTGCTGGCAGCAGGTGGTCCGCACCGGCAGCGAACGGCATCCGCGCGACGGCGGAGCCCAAACCCGCAAATTGTCCGATTGCGGAAAACAAAACGAACCCAGCAACCAGCGGGCCCAGCCACCCCGCCCCGAGAACGTTTCCCGCCTGCCGTGCGGCTTGGCCCAAGCCATTCAACTCCGTGATCTTCCCGGCTGGCAGGATCACCAGCAGCGCAGCAGTCGTCCCGGCATAGAACAACGTAGTGAAGACCGAGGAGATACGGGCCGCATGCCGGATGCTGGAGGCCGGATCACGGATTTCAGCCCCCATCATGCCCGCCAGCTCAATGCCCGTCATACCGAATGCGATGGACGCCCAGAAGCTCATCGTGTCGAAGTTTAGGCTCGGCAGGGGTACGAACACATTCGCCGATCCGTTCCTACGCCACACCAAGGCCGCCGCTACCGCGAATAAAACTCCCATCGCCCAAGTGGACGCAGTTCCCAGAAATCCCGTCCACCTGCCGAAACGAACGCCCAGCATGTTCGATCCGAGCGCCAGCCAGATCGTTCCCAAGGATGCGGCGACCAAGGTCCAGCGACCCGCTTGGATATCGAGCGCGTACATCACGGCACCGCTGTAGAACATTGCGGCGCCCGGAAACCAAATCACCGTCGCCAGCCAGTAGATCCAGAACGCGAGGAACCCGTGCCACGGCCCGAAATCGCGCCTGGCCCAAAGGTAGACTCCGCCCGCGCCCGGATCGCGCGCCGTCAGCGTGGCCACCGCGTTCGCCAGCGGAATCAGGAAGACCAAAGCCGCCACCAGCCAAAGGAGGATGGAGCCCGTCCCGGCATGTGCCGCCGCCGCCACCCAACGTACGCCCACGATGCTTGCGATGGCAAAGAACGTCAAATCGCGCGTGCCGAGTTCCCGCCGAAGCCCGCTCCCTGGTCTCTCCATAAGGGGTGTCTCGATGCCTAAAACTTGATCTTGCCCTTGGTGTATTTGTCCGGGTTCTGGTGGAAGCTCTTCATCAGCTCATCCAGTGTGTGTAGGGTCTTGTTCAGGGACTGGTAAAGCTTGGGATCCCGCAGCAGGGCCGCCGCCGCGCCCTCCTTGGCATCCAGCGGGGCCAACATCTTGTCGGTAGCTTTTAACAGGGCTTCAATCTTGCGGTGTCCTGCATCCGTTGCGACAAACGCCCCCATGTCACCCTTGCCGTCGTTGATATCCTGCAAAGCGGTCCGCAGGGAGTTCATCTGGATGACGATATCGTCGTAGGACTTCGGATCATTGAGCAGGCGTCCAGCGGCACCTTCGCCGCTTGCAACTGCGGCGAGGTCTTTTTCCGTCGCGAGGACCTTGCTGCGGATTTGGTCGTACATTGTGCTCTGGAAGACCATGGAGCCAGCCCAGCCGGAGGGGTCGGAAAATTCGCGCACGGCGGCACTGAAGGTCCTGGTGCCCTCCATCAGGTTGCGGTACTCGGCATCGCCGAAAACATACTTGCCCATGGGGCTGGTGGGGGATGCCACCGACGCTACCAGGGCGTCCACGTCCTTGAGTTCGTTTTGAAGGGTCCGGACAAGGTCGGCACGGTCGTCGGCTACTTGGAGGGGCTCGCTGGTCAAAAATGTGCGGTCTCCGGCCACGGACGTGCTTTTGCCTTGCAGGATGGAGACGAACTTGAATCCCACAAGGGTGTCGGAACGGATACCGGTTAACGAATCCAACGGAATGAAGGGCAGGTACCGACTGCTGACGCGCATGTCGACCCTGACGGCACGAGCCGGGTCCAGATAACGCGTGATCTCCACATTGGAAACCTTGCCGACAACCAGGCCGCCGATCCGCACCTGCGATTTCAAGCCCAAACCCGTGGCGTCCGGCATGTAGGTGGAGATATTCACCTTGTTTTCGAACAGGGCCGCACCGCCACCCGCCAATAGAAACACCAGCGTGCCACCAATGGCAAGTGCAACGGCGACTACCGCAGTCGCACGAAGTACCGCCGCCCGCGAGGGCTTGATTTCCAGTTCCGTCATGCAGCGTGCTACAAGAGTCTGCCGCCAGTTTAGCAGGACGCGGCTGGCCTGCAAGTGATGAAGAAAGGACTGGCGCACGGTTGCTACACTTCTGGCATCGCATGAAGGAACTCCTGGAAGTATTCTTCCGCCCCGTGGCACTGTTTGAGAGTCTCCCTACCCGGAAGGGCGTTTCGCCGTGGCTTGTGCCGCTCATTCTGAACGCGCTCCTGATGGTTCTGTTGGCGTGGATGGTGCCCCACTATGTCGGGCGCGAGAAGGCCGTCCGCCAAGCGGCCCGGGTTTCGAAAATGAACGAGGTGCAAACGGCGCAGCTGGTGCGCCAGCTGACAAGGCCCGGAAATATCGCGGTCGGCTACGTGGCTCTTGCCGTGGAGGTGGTCTTGTTCCAATTGGTGTTGGCAGGAGCATTGTTCGCGTTCTGCCTCATGTCGAGCAGGCCACCGGAGTTTGGACCGGTTCTCGCGGTGGTGTCGCTTTCCGTTTTTGCCTACTTGGCCGTTCTATCGGCCTCCTCCTTTGCGGTGCTTGCCTCCGCCAGCGACCCCGGAACACTGAATTCGTTGAACCTGCTGCCGACGAATCCGGCAGTGTTCGAGAATCCGGATAGCCTCGGCAAGGGCCTTTACAGCCTGCTCGCCTCCTTGGACCTGCTCGTCTTCCTGGCCATGGGCTTGATGGCCGCTGGGATCGCTAAGGTGTCTGGATGGAAATACTGGGCCGGTTTGTCCTCAGTCGGAGGACTGTGGATCTTCTACTTGTCCGTAAAGACGGTGATCAGCCTCATGTTCTAGCCTATTGCCGGTTTTGCATCCCTCGGACGCACGTACCAATCCAGTGCCTCGCCGACATCCATTTTCTGCGGCTCGGAAACCGAGTCGGGATGGGTCGTCCGGAATCTCGCCAGCAAGTCGGCGGAAAGTTTCGTCACCACATCCCCATTCGAGTCCGCAACGTTGTGGAATTCGCCGGGGTCGCGGCGGAGATCGTAGAGCCGCACGTAGCGTCCGGGGGTCGG
>CAITMP010000895.1 GCA_903893525.1 uncultured Acidobacteriia bacterium
CCTGGACGTCATGCTGCCCGGCTTGGACGGCTTCGAGATTCTGAAAAGAGTCCGACGCGAAGCACGCCTGCCGATTCTCATGCTCACCGCGCGGGGTGAAGACGAAGACAGGATCGTGGGCTTGGATCTGGGGGCGGACGACTACATGTCGAAACCCTTCAACACCCGCGAATTGGTGGCCCGAATCCGTGCCATCCTGCGCCGGTTGGAAAACCGGACTGCGGGCGACAGGTTCGAGGTCAACGGAATTTCGATCGATCCCGGTTCCCGCGAGGTATTGCGCCAGGGCAAACCGGTGGAGGTGACCACCTTCGAGTTCGATATTCTGGAAACCCTCATGCGGTCCGCCGGACGCGTGGTTTCCCGCGACGAACTGATGGAGGAGTTGTACGGACGAAAGGCCACACCTTTCGACCGTTCCGTGGATATGCACATCAGCCACTTGCGGAAGAAGTTGGAGGGTGCCAACCCCCTGATTAAGACCGTCCGCGGTGTTGGCTATCAGTTTGTCCGCTCGTTCGACGAAGGGTCCCCGGCGTGACACGCCTTTTCACCAAGATCCTGATTTGGTTCTTGTTGACCGTGATCGTCAGTACAACCGCAAGCTTCTACATCTGGAACGCGTTCATGCGGAATTCCCCGCAGCCGCAGTTCAATGGGCGGGCGTACGAACTCCGCCAGGCGCGTCGTGCATGGGAGACGGAAGGTAAGGCGGGCTTGGAAAAGATGCTGGTCGGCTACAAGGAGGCCACCGGTATTGACGGCATCTTGGCCGATGCCTCCGGCAAGGACCTGTTGACCGGGCGCGACTGGTCGGCGGACTTGCATAGTGGCAGTTCCAGCAGGGGGCGTAGTGGCCGCGGCGGTCCCATGTTCCCGTTTGTCCGGATCGAAAGTCCCCGTCCGGCGTATTTTGTCAGTTTCTCCGTGTCCAGGGATGCCAAATACTACTTCCTGGTCGCGTTTCCCAACCGGGAACCGGCGCGTTCCGGCAGCTGGAGTGTGGAAGTTCCGACGCAAACTTGGTGGATGCTGGGGATTTTCGCGTCCTTGTGCTACTTGCTGGCGCGCCATTTGACATCCCCCTTGCGCCAGATGCAGAAGACGATAGAGCGGTTCGGCAAGGGCGATTTTTCAGCCCGTGTGAACACGAGGCGCGGCGACGAACTGGGCCAGTTGGCACGCACGGTCGACCAGATGGCCGAGCGGATCGACCTTCTTCTGAAATCGCAGAGACGTCTACTCCAGGACATTTCGCACGAACTGCGGTCGCCCCTCGCACGCCTGGGTGTCGCGGTGGAACTGGCGCGCGGCGGCGGCGATGCAACCACGGCGCTCAACCGCGTGGAGCGCGAGGCCGACCGCCTGAACACGCTGGTGGGCGAGTTGATCCAGGTGACCCGGGCCGAGGGCGATCCCCAGGGCCTTGCAACCGAGGCGGTCCAACTGGACGACTTGGTGCGTGTGATTCTGGACGACGTACACATCGAGGCCGACAAGCGCGGCGTAACATTGCGGAACGACTTGGCGGAAGTCGAGTTGGTGGGTAGTCCCGAACTCCTGCGGCGCGCTGTGGAAAACATCGTGCGCAACGCCATCCGGCACTCTCCCGAAGGTTGCCAAGTGGATGTGGCCTTGAAGCGCTCGGCGGATGGCTTTGTGGTTTCCGTGCGCGACTATGGCACGGGCGTACCCGAGGAATCGCTCGCCAACATCTTCGACCCGTTTTACCGCGTGGAAAAGGACCGTGGAAGGACCAGCGGCGGCGTCGGCCTCGGTTTGGCAATCGCCAAACGGGCTGTAGAACTGCACCACGGGACCATGCGGGCCACAAACACCCATCCGGGCTTGATGGTGGAGATTGACCTGCCAGCAAATCCCGCACTGGTGCTGGCAGAGGCATAGATCCCCGACCGGTTCCTGTGCACCCACGCTAACCTGTAAGGATGCAATGGTATGAGGCCGAGGTGCGGGCCTTGGAAAGAACCCTCGCGCTTCAGACGGGGGCAGGAAATCGTCCTGCGGCCTTTTACGGCAGTTCCTCCGTCCGCCTTTGGGATTCGCTGTCTGAGGATGTCGGACCGGGTATCGCCAACATCGGCTTCGGCGGCTCCACTTTGGAGGCCTGCGATTTTTTCTTCAACCGGCTGGTTCCGCCGGTCCGTCCCCGGTCGCTGTTGATTTACGCTGGCGACAACGATTTGGGCGATGGTCGCAGCCCCGAGCAGGTTTTCGCGTCATTTCAATCGATCTCCGTCCGGGTTGCCGCCAAGTTGGGCGGTATCCCGCTCGGATTTATCTCCATCAAGCCGAGTCCGGCGCGATTCCGGATCATCGACCGAATCCGGCGCACCAACGCCATGGTGCGGCAATACATCGAGTGCTTGCCGTCCGGTTATTACGTTGACATTTTCGGAGAAATGCTGACCGCGTCCGGCGCGCCCCGCACGGACCTCTACCAAGCCGACGGCCTGCACCTGAACCGCGACGGCTACAG
>CAITMP010000896.1 GCA_903893525.1 uncultured Acidobacteriia bacterium
CGTGACTGGAGCAGGCCGCGTGACTGGAGCAGGCCGCGTGACTGGAGCAGGCCGCGTGACTGGAGCAGGCCAAAACTCGCATACCAGGGATGAACCACAACCTAGAATCAATGGTTTACATTGTGGATAAAATCGATTTCCATGGTAGTCTATCCCTAAAACGAGTTTTGAATTCTAACTATCTTTGTTTGCTATCACTTAACCAAAACGTCCATTTTGACACCATAGCGCGAAAGTATTTTTATAATATTTCTTTAGCGCGTAACTGCATTACTATCATATACTTGCAAGCTGCATAATAGCATGATAGCAAGTTATCCCTTGCAAGCTAACAAGTTTAGCTTTATAGTTAGTTCATGAGCAAGCGCAAACAGCTCAGAGAAAAGAGGAAAAGATGAACTACTTAAACCAGATAGCAAGCTTCGCAGGAATCACTGCACGTCAAGACGGAACTCCAAAAATGAACGCGTACCGATTACGTCAACGTAATGAAAAGATCACTAGCTTGGCTATCACGGTTGGAATGTATGTGGCGATAACGTTAGTCGCGAAAATGACTTCTAAGTAGGAAACCATGAAACAACAAACCAGCAAAAATGGCACGATGCTAAAAATGCGAAGCTTGCATCATGCGGAAACATACTGCCTTAGTAAGTTCGTGTGGGGGGACTTCAGTTTCTTGACAAAAACACGCCATAGGTTTACATGGGTTGAGGGTGACCTGATTCTATCATCAGAATATCCCTCATAAGCGAAACCCCTGATGAGACGGTGGAACTCCGTCGAAACATCGCCCCCAGGTGTCGGGTTACTCAACCTTAGGCTAACGCCTAGTGGCTCGAATTGGAAAGCAAAGTAAATCTGTCAAGCCGTGTATCGTATCGGATGACAGAATGAAACGCGAGTACCGCTCAGCGCCCCTAGAAACGATGCAATCGTTGGAGTACAAACCAGATCTTTGACAACTGAATAGCTGTAAATGTGAGCAATGCGTAACGGCTAAGCTTCCGGACAAACCGCGTAGAACGGGGATTGACTTGTTATCTACGGTGAATGGTTTCGTTGCACTGCGAATGATCGCGCCTTACGGATTCACATTACACAAAAACAATAAGGAATGCTCACCACACGCGGACGTGAAAGACGCATGTGGAGAGGTGACACAGTCCTAGAATTGCAACGGTCAATGCGCGCCCCTTATGAAGGCACGTAATGACCGTTGCGGTGAGAGGAATGTACCAAATATGGAAACGATGATACTCAAAACCTTTGCAACTTCGATGAGAGCTGCAAGTCTACTTGACGATCTGACAGCCGTGAAGCTGGCGGCTTCGTTGGTTCAACCTAAATGGACCAATAAACGATTGCCTCCACCGAAAGTGGAAGTTTGGATAAAAACATCCGACGAAGTGGCCGCGAAAGTGGTGTTGGACAAGTTTGACGCAACGACTCGCTAAAGATTGAAAGGAAAGTAACACAATGGCAAAAATAATCCTAATGGCTGGCCTAGCAACGCTGGCCGCATTTGTAACAGTCAAGATTGTGAATGTGATGCTCACAAAGAGGAATCGAGCGGATGATCGGCCCGTGCGGCTCCTGCAATAGCGGTAGCGAACGGCCTTATGTCCTGATCGTCGAAGGCGCGCGTTATTGCCAGCGCTGCTTTGATCAGGAATTCAGCTTCTGCAATGTTTGCAAGTCCGTCCTACTTGATTCAAAGAGCGGAACGGTCTGCGATGAGTGTTTTCGATTGGATCGCAAGAGAGAGGAAAACGATGGAACAACAGATTGCAATAACGGGTAACACTTACCCGGTTAGATCGGCCTTGCGCGAGCTAGGCGGAGTCTGGAATAAAGACTTGACCGCGTGGATGGTTCCGATGGACAAGGCCGACACGGCGCGCGAGCTAGTCAAGAGCGCACCCGCGAAGGCGCCCCGGAGATATGCACAGCGCAGTTACGGCCGACGCTACCACTTTATCCCATCCGGCGGCGGCTGCAGTTGTGAAGATTACCCGTGCTGCGGTCATTAGGCTGTCTCACTTGTGGAGCGGTCGGCATTCGGTCGACCGCTGAATTAGGGAGATAGAATAGCGATGCATAAACGCTTTGCTTCGATTGCGCAGCCCGAAAAATACGGGTTTGCTTATGACAACTCATATGAGTTCAACAAAAAGGGTTCCGTTAATCCGGACTTCCGCGTGTATCAAACATACGGCGATGGCTTGACTCAGCATTCCGGCGATTGGGGTATCACACCGGAATACTTCACGGACTTCATGTGGTCCCTAGCAGAAGCCATGCTGCAAGATGATGAACTAACAGAAAAGATCCGCTTCACCCTGGAGCGTGGCCCGTCTCGCGAGGAACTCAACTTCGCCGCAACTGTCATCTTTAAGGCAAGAGATGAAGGTAGTTCTTATGAGAAGAAAACGCGCTATTTCTCAATGGACGAACTCAAGATTTCAACTTCTCCATCAAAGCAATTCGATACGCGCTACAAAGAGCTGAAGAGCTGGTGCGATGGTAGTCCAGAGGCAATGTTTCGGATTCTGCGGCCGAATGAGTACGCTTCTGGATTGGAACACTTCCAAGTAGCGCACGCGATCAACAAATGGACGTTTCAGCCTGGAAACACGCTTTCCTGCATTGGATACGCTGGCGAGATGGTTGGCTGGTGCGCGGACTCGGATTACTCCAGCAAACGAGACAACGCGCGCAAAATGCGAGACGCTTTTGACTGCGCGCACAATGTAGCAACGGCGATGCATCACAAGCTGGCGGCTGAACAGGAATTAAAGTATCTGCGGTCCAACCTGGAATGCGCCGCAAGGGAGAAAGCGGAAGCGGAAGCGCGGACAGCAGCAGCACAAACTGCGCCCCTGGAAGCGGTGGCCGCATGACGTTTCCAACCATCCACATGAATGGAACGTCGGCAAAGTCGCTGATGGAGGATATAGACCACGCCTACCACGCGATCAATGCCGCGATGGATGCGCTTCGCCGGATGTCTCCGAATGGACGCGACTACTACCCGCAACCCGGCGACGCACTTGGCGCAGCTATGCGTGAGCATCAGGCGCGGTCGCTGAAACTGCAGAGCGTCAAGGATGAACTGGAGAGCCTATCCCATTACATCGCGGACATGGAACACGAACAAACTCGCAAACGGTGATTCTCGCAGGCGCGCTTCGCATGAGGCGCGCGAGTGAGGTACACAGTTATGGCAAATGCAAGCTTCTTGATTTTCCACAATGACGGCATGGTGAAACTGAAACTGCGCCCCAATCAGAAGATTTCCTTCGGGAGCGGCGGTCGCTGTGATGAAGGTTGGAGCCGTCAAGATTACACGTTCCGCTATGATGCTGAGCGCGGCGGAATCGTGCGACACGATTACTCGGAAGGCGCTGATTGCGACGGTCGGCACTCATCGCATGAGCGCGGCTTCTGCCCGGTGGCCAACTTACGGTCGCGGGAATTCAGGTTTAGCGACTGCGAATATCAACCCAAAGTCCAATCGGAATTGTTTATGATGCCAACCTGGCAATGGTCCGATGGATCACAGCGCGATTACAGCGCGGAAGCGATGGGGTATTGACGTGACGAAATACACCATGTCTGGAGCGGCGGCCGACGCTCACAAGCCGGAGCGCGCCGAAAGAACAGCGCGCCGCGCGGCTGGCGGATTCTTGAACTTCGATGTGATCTTTCAAGTTTGGCCGTCACGCGCGGCAATGGCGCGCAGCATCCGAATGCAAGAAGCGCGCGCGCCAAATCAAATGGACTGGCGCGCTTGCGTGAAGTTGGGATTATCGGAGGGATACTAACATGACGAAAATGGAAAAACTGGAGCGCTTGCACAACCGCTCAACTCGCTACGAGGTAGCGATGATCCAACCATCCGGAGAGCGCATATTGATAGGCTACACGTCGCGGAAATCGCGGCACGGCCTACTCGAAAGACTCCGCACCCAAGGCCCGCAAATTATCGCTTTCTTAGGTCTGGACGATAACGCCGCGATGGTGCCCGGCAAGAATGCCGCCGCCGGATTTAGGATTGGGGAAACAGTATTCCGATTCACCGGACGGACTCAACGCGACGCCATCATGGAAAACGAATTACGCTTCATCGGAGCCGCCGCATGAGCCACGCCTACAACGCGGGTACGCGCCTGGGTCAAAGGTTAAGTAAGGGTAGCGTCATCAATCCGCGCCGCTGCATCAACGAGCAAGCCAAAGCATACATCCGCAGCGTGGAGGTGAACCTTGCCGACAAGCTGCAAGCGTTCCGCGATTACGTCACTGGCGCGGTCGTGGAATTCGAGAGAGTAACCGGAGTGGATATCTGAGTGCCTTTCGGAACCTCCGCCGCGTGCGGTGGATGTTCTGAGCGATAGCTCAAGAGGAAAACATGGGAAGAACATTCACCAAAGAACAACGTAGCGCGATGAGCGCAGAAGCGCTTACGCGCGCCGTGTCGAGCGCATCCGTGATGAATTACGCTGCGATCTATCAGGGCTTCACTGATCGCGGAATACCTGAATCTGACATCAACCCGCGCGGAAACGTTTTCACCTTCCACGCGTGGAAAGCCCTTGGCCGATCAGTCAAGAAAGGCGAACATGGCGTCCATGTCGTGACGTTCATCGCAGGCACAAAGAAAACAGAAGTCGACGGCGTGAAGTCTGAACACACGTTCAGGTTTCCCAAGGGTACGACGGTGTTCCACGTTTCGCAAACTCAGGAGATGGCGGCATAATGGCAATCACACCGAAGAACGACATTCCACTTGGAATTATGCGCCTGGAATTTGGCGTCACTGGCCGGGAACAAACCGCCGTGATTGAGGTTTCCACCTTAAAGGGATATAACGGCGGACTAGTTTCGAGTGCGCAAGTATTCTGGGTATCGCCAGATTCCCGCTCATTCATGATATACGGCGACTTCAGTAAACGCGTGCATGTATCCCCACGCGGCGTCAAGGCGACACAGAAGGCGCTCGACGCGCAACACGCCGAAGTATTCACGGGAACGGCTATTCATCAACTGATCGATGAGGCGCGCGCTTACTACGCCACCGCGGTGGCCGCCGGAGTCGACAAATACAAGAACGCTTACCTGGCGGTTGCATGATCCTAGCCGATGGCGCGGCGGCCAAACCGCGCCCACTCCCCAGCGCATCCACGCGGCCTGATTCGAAACGGGCCACTTGTCCGCACTGGAGAACCAATGTCTGAATACACAAACAGATCCATCGCAACCATGCGCGAATGCCTAATTGACCCGATGATCAAGATGATTGAGCGCGACCTGGAAGTAACAAAGTCGCCATTTGAGCGCAAGGGGAAGATCGAAATGCTGGCTGACCTGCAGCTCCGCAAACATGAGCTAGATTTCCAGTCCCGCCAATCCGTCATGTTTGGAGATTTCTTCGAGCTGGAGGCAACCCGATGACGCCACTGACTAAAAAGTACAAACCGAAGCGCGTTCAAGACTTCGCAGGGCTCGCCGGGCCACGCGGGGTACTGCGCAAGTTTACCGAGTCGCCCTACGTTTCAGCCTGGCTATTCGTTGGTGACGCGGGCACTGGAAAAACTTCGATGGCCTACGCGGTCGCGGAGAACATAGGCGGTGAGATCCACCATATTCCATCGCGGTCATGCGACCTTGAAACGGTGCGCAAGGTGGCCGAGTCCTGCCACTACATGCCAATGTTTGGCGGCCTTTGGAATTTCGTGATAGTCGATGAAGCTGATCAGATGACCGCCGCTGCGCAGCTCGCTTTCCTGTCGATGCTTGATGGATCAGAAGCACCGCCCAACACGGTGTTTCTATTCACCGCAAACAGCACAAAGAAACTCGAACCGCGATTCATAAGCCGCACGCGAGTCCTGCAGTTCGATCTCCAATCGGATGCGGACGCAGCCGTATCGCACCTGCGAACGATCTGGATAGCGGAAACTGGCGGATCGAACCCGCCCGACTTCCGCGCCATGTTCGCCGATAGCGGAAATAACATCCGCGATTGTCTGATGAAGCTGGAAATCGAAGTGCTGATGCACGAAGGCGCCCCCGTGTTCGCGCCAGAGCCTACGGCGCCGATCTCATCGAGCAATTGGGCAAGCCTGCTGGCTGGCTTCGCTCACGCAAATTAAAGGAGGACTTAATGCCAAAACCGAGAGGTAACTGGAAAGTGCGCGAATGTGCCGACGTGGTCGAGCCGTTCTTGACCGAAGTTTATAACTGCCGATCCGGCAAAGAGAAGGACACGCAGCTTCAAGATCTGCTGACTGACTTGATGCACTTCGCCTATCGGTATCGCCTAGATTTCGACCGCGCATTGAGCGGAGCTCAGATCCACGCAGAGACAGAGCAAGTCCCGACGTTTAGCGAGGGGAGGGCCTGACCATGCAACAACTGGTATACGAAAAGAACAATCAGCCGCTCAAGATCGGCGACACCGTAACGACCTTTCGCGGTGAAACTGGCGTACTGAAGGGGATTGGAAATCCGCGGCACGCGGGTTCCGCTGGCCGCGTGTACGTCGAATTGACTGGGAATAACGGATCGCAGGAATTCTTTCCCAGCGTTGTCGGCGCGAAGTGGGCGGACCTGTAAACGTGCGGACTCGGGGTACACGGTACGCCGTGGAACCCTGGCCACGCATGGCATAAAGGAACCCAATGCAAGAATACGCAATCGAATATTTTGAAACGATTCGAATCATCCACAAAGTGAAAGCCGAGTCGCCCGCTGCTGCCGTTGCGGCATCGATCGAAGCGACTGCCGAATCATGGGACCAATGCGATGAAGAAAGTCTTGGAACGAACGGGCCTAGCAGTGTGTTCGAGTGCAACGGCCTTCGCGTGAATGAAAAGGAATGGAAACAATGACAGCCTTAACAGGTTTCAAATCAGTAACAGAAGAACGGTTTATGGAGATGCTGGAGGTTTTGCCTCCGGCTGTATGGATTCCGAAAGGCTTCCTGGTTGGTGAGCCCTACGACCATCGCCCGTGCAAGGTTTCGGGAACCTTCGCGCCTACGTTCAGCGCGTTCTTTGAGATCGGAAATGAACACTTCGCCGCCGATGAAGCTATGACAGTAAAAGAATTCCGCGCGCTGAGCGTGGCGGAGGTTGCAGCGTGAACGCGGAGGGGTGCGCCAGGTGCAAGTCATGGCCAATAAATAATGGCTGGTTTCAACGGAAAGACGGATCTCTGATCTGTGAATCGTGCGCTACTGAAGTGCCGGGTGACTATGCCCGGCCCGTGCGCCCCTCGATGGTGCTGAACGCATTTGGCAATGAGGTTTACCGCGACACCTTTGCGGATGAAAAGCTCGGGATCAAATCCCAACGCGACAGTCGCTACTATTACGACTGGGAAGCGCTGCCTGGATGGCGACAGTACGACACCACGCAAGACGCCGCCTACTTTGGCGTGTGGGTCGACGTTCCTGGTCGACGAACATTCACCTATTGCGAGGGTGATCGAGCACTGGTGATCTGCCCGACAGTAGAAAGCTTCAAGTTGGAACTTGCGGATATGGAGAGGTGCTACGGCGCCGCGCCCGCCTCTGTGCGCTGTTACGGAGACGATGGAAGCCAAGCGCTGCTCTATGACGCTCGCCCAAGTGGCGATCACGATCAAGTCTTTGGACCGTCCGCTATCGCGGTGGCCCTGTCCGCATAAGGAACCCCATGTTTGACAAATCATTCTACCCAACGCCGAACGCAATAGCGCGCCTGATGATGTCGAAGATATCAAGCTCCGCCGAAAACATTCTAGAGCCAAGCGCCGGCACTGGCGAGCTGGCGGAGGTGGCCAAGAACTACGGCAAAGATCAATACTACGGCCGATCGGAGCGTGGCCGCAAAGTTGACTGCATCGAGTCAGATCCGGAGCGCGCCATGGTACTGCACGGCAAAGAGTTTCCCATCGTCGGCATGGAGTGGCTCACATACACCGGCGTCTGTTACTACGATGCCATTGTGATGAATCCACCGTTTGCTGACGGCGCCGCCCATCTCCTCAAGGCGTGGGAATTCCTACACGATGGGGAAATCGTCTGCCTGCTGAACGAAGAGACGCTGAAAAATCCATACACCGCCGAACGTCAACGCCTGGCCGCCATCGTGGAAGCCAACGGGACCGCGGAGTATCTGGATGCCTGTTTCGCTACCGCGGAGCGCAAGACAGCTACAAAGGTGGCATTGGTTTACCTGAAGAAAGTAGCCGAAAGTGACAGTGTAGACGTGTGGAGCAAATCGGCGGAGGAAAAGAAAGCCGACGAAGACGTAGATGACCCGGCGGCTAACATGCTGGCAGTGCCAGACAAGCTTGGCAACATGCAGCACTATTACGACGCCGCGAATGAGCACATGTTAAAGGGTTTCCAGCATATCCGCAAGGCATTCTCTTACATGAGCACCAATGGAATCGCAGAGGGGTATAAGGACAATAGCTACAAGGACATCTGCGCAATCGCCCTCGGGAATCTGCCATCTGCTCGCTCGGAGTTCCTTCGCAAGCACCGCAAGGACTCTTGGAACATGGTGTTTGCATCTATGAACTTCCACAAGTTCCTAGACAAAAAGCAGCGCGAGCAGTTACTGCGCGATCTAGAGCGAGACGCCCAGATTCCATTTACTGCCGGAAATATCAAAGGCACGCTTGAAAACATCGTGCTGCAGCGCAAGCAACTGTTTGAGCAGTCAGTTTGTAACGTGTTTGATGAACTAGTCAAACACTTCAAGGGTAACGCAACAAGTGAAGGTTGGAAAACTAACGACGGGCATAAGGTCAATCGAAAGTTGATCTTTCCATATGGCTGTCAATTTGATGAGTTTACGGGGTTCCAGCTCAGATGGGGATGCGGAGCGATCGACATCTACAACGACCTGGACCGCGTTATGTCGATCCTGGCCGGCGCGAAATTCGAGGAAATCGTGACAATAGGTAATGCCCTGGAAGCTCGATTCAAGGTGATCGGCGGCAAATACGTTTCACACAAATCCATGGAAACTATGTACTCCACGTCCAATAACACAGTCGACAGCACCTACTTTAAGGTCAAATTCTGGAAGAAGGGGACCGTCCACCTGGAATTCAAAGACGCGGAGTTATGGCAGAAGTTCAACATCACTGCGGCGAAAGGTCGCATGTGGTTAGGTGAAAACACAAACGACCGCAGCGATTTCCCTGGCCGGAAAGCCGAGTACGCCCATGCGTAAACCACAAGGAGCCTCAATGCCTAAGAAGACACCCAGCAAGACGCGCGTGCGGCGGTTGCCGCCAGATGCAGGCCGCCGCAATGCCGTTTCTGCCAAGCGCGCCGGAGGGATCGTCGCAGAAATGCAAATGCGGCGAGCCCGAGAGGAAGATTGTCCACAAAGCGAATTGCGCGGCTACCTGATAAATGACTTTCTCAGTGACCTAGCGCACTGGCTGGACCGCAACCCAAAGTACGGAACGTTGGCCGAGGCGATCGACAGCGCGATGCGCAACTACGGGGAAGAGACTCAGTGGAAGGGGGTGCAATTCGATGGCTAACCGAATCGAAATCACCACGTTCCGCGCCTATGGCAAAGATGACGACTCGACGATCACCACGGCCTACCGCGATGGCGATCCATCCGACATGAAAGCGTGTATCGCGGATGAGTTGAACCTCGAAGTCGACGAAGATGGCGACATCCTCGACAAAGACGGGCGCGCGGATGGCGAATGGGGATATATCACCGGCGAGAGTGAGCTTGTCGACGGGCAAATCCTTGAACATAATGGCCGGCGGTTCAGAATCAACATCACGGAGGTGACGGAATGAAGCTTAAAAAGTTCATAGTGTGGTCATTTTGCGCCGGCCAAGACGAAGTTTTCCCAGACGTGGTCAACGCCACTTCGGAAAAGCACGCCACGAAGAAAATTATGCGCAAGCGTGGAAAGTATGCCGTCCTGTGCTGCGCCTGCCCGGTAATGCTCTTGACGGATTACATAGCGAATCTTCAAGCCGAGGTATCCAAATGACAAAGAATCCACTAAGTTTCCGGTACGTGACCTGGCTCGATAAGGCCACCCACCACGGCGGCATCGAGAGCCGGAGAGGGATCGGAGGTTGGACGCTAGGGATGCAAGGCCGCGAAGACTCGCATCAAACCTTGGCCAAGCATTGCCATGCGCAGTTGGAGCGACTTAAACTCCAAGGTTGCGTGATTGAAGCGGACGCGTTGGAGGTGCAATATGCCTAAGAAACCCACGCTGGCCGGATCGGTCAAGCGCGCAATTAAATTCTTCGAGTATGCGAAGGGGAGCGCGATGTACCAAAGCGGCATCGTTCCACTCGCGAAAGCGCTTGAGCGCACCGATCCGCGCGACGCTTTTATTCGCGAGATCGCCGCGATTCCAATGGATGAGGAAATCATTCACGGCGTGAGCTACGGCGGAAATCCGGAGATGATGGAAAAGCTCTACCAGATCATTCGAGAAGCGCGGAGGTTGGTATAATGCTGAACATCGCAAACCTGGAGCCAAAACACTTCGCGCGCATACTGAGCGGGGAGAAGCGCACAGAACGTCGATGGCGCCGCAAGGTCGACGGCCGGCTGGAGAAGGTGACCGCCGGAGAGCCTATCATCCTGCGCGAGATCGGATCGTACCGCATCATCCGCGCCACTGTGAGACATGTGATCCGGTTCGATTACGAAGGTGGATGCCTTTATTCAATCCGCCTGGCGGATGTCGACATGGAGTATGAAGTCGGCGTGAAGAAGATTCAGGGATGGCTGAGAAAAGCGATAGGATAAGATCGAGGATAAAAGGGAAATTTAACATGTACCCAACATATGAACAAGCAAAAGAGAAATTGACGGCTGAACAGATCGAGGATGCCGAAAGCCAGGGTACCCAATGGGGTTCTGACGAGGCTGGTTGCTGGGAGGACGCGCACAACGAAAACAGTTCTAATCCTCTAGCCACAATGCCCGATTGGACGCTTGGCGAATGGTGCGGAAGCTACCAGTCCGATGATGAGAACATCCGAATTGCATATGAGATCGTTCTCGACCACGCCGCGCGTGCCGCTTGGGACAAAGCAAGAGAGCTAAGGAGGCCGATTGAAACAAATAACTGACGGGACGGTATGGCGCACGCTTTCTGAAGCGGTGGGCGCCTGGGCGAAGTCGATCCAAGCCACGCTAGAATATCACGATGGTGGCCTGGTGGTAACAATCAAGCCTGTGGCCGCAAAGGGAAAGAGGTCAAAAAAATGACAGACGATGAAATCCTGGCCGCGGCGAAGGAGATCAAACGCCTGCGCCGGAATCCTGAGAATAAGAAGGCCGGCCAGCCGAAAAAGATGAGAACGTGCGCGGCATGCACGGTCGAGTTCAGCACTGCCGTCTGGATGAAACACATCCGCACCTGTAAGCCATCCGTTGAGCCCGGCTATGGTTTGCCAGTACCAGATGGATACGCAGCGCAGCAATAGAGCGTATACTGAAACTGCACTTCAGGCCAACACATCTTAAATCGGAACGACATGGGGTATCGCAATGAAACTGACCGTCGCCGTTCGAGAACTACTCATGGACGAAAGTGGTCAAGACCTGGTGGAATACGCCTTGGTTATGGCCGTAGTTGGACTGGGTTTGATCGCTACGATCCAAGAATTAACGTCAGGTGTTCGCAGTCTCTATTCCAGCATCATCGTTACGATCGCTGGAACCGGGATGATCCCGCCCGAGATTCAGTATTGAATCGCCCATCCATGGAAGGCTGAAGTCTTCTATAGCTGGAGCCGGCAACTTTCCACTACCACGACATGGAAAGCACATGATGGTGTAGTAGAATCCCCACCTAATCCCGGTTCCTTCACACCCTGTGCACTTCACTGTGAGCCCAGCAGCCAGCGCAGTCTGTCCGCCAGTTCGATCAACGTGCCACTGTTGTCGATCTCTGCATCCACCACTATGTCATCGATGTACGACTCGCTTAGGTGGCCCTCGATGCCATCACGCGCGGCGTCGCGCTTGATGCGCCAGATCACGCCGCCGCGCTCCCGGATGGCCTTTATTTCATTGGGAAATCGGACGTCGCTGAACACGTACCTGCCAACACTAGGAAGCCGGCCCATCGTAGCCTTGATCCAGTAATCCGGATCCTGACTCCGCCGGTACTCAGTTCCGTGCCACTGCAGCATCCGACGCATGCGGGCGGAAGTGGGCTTTGTCCAGACTTCATCGACAGTAGCCGCTCGGTAGTCACGCTCTAACCTCTGGTTGAGTCGCAACTTTACCGGAAACGCTTCACCCATGACGCATTTAGCAACCTCAATGCGTACAGAATCGGCAAAGGCTAGGCGTTGATATCCACGCATTGACAGCAGCGCAGCCGCGGCATCTTTCCCGGCACCCATATGGCCAAGTAGGCCGATGTTTAGCGGCTTTATCGCCACGGTTATGTCAGGTTTTGTGTCGAAAAAACATGGCGTTTTTTGGGATTCCGTTAAGATGATCGATCCAACTGTAAAATTACACATTGAGATTCCTTGCAACGAAAAATAGGTATTATTTGTTGCGCCGGCGTGGCGCCAACGCGTAGAACGAATCAGCCAAAACGTTGATCGCGGTTTCCTGCGCGTCGCCCTGCGCCCGGTCACTCTCTGGAAATTCCCAGTGCGCCAACATTAAATGCAGAAATTCATGAATCACCGTGCGCTCAAGCTTCGCATCGTCCAGTGTTTCGAGAATATCCACATCTGCGGACAAGTGCGTGATCTCAAATTCGACGAAGCCGTTATTTGGCCCCATGGCTTCAGCATTTTTCATCCGCGCCGTAATCTTCCAATTCTGCATACGCAGACGCTTCTGCCAGCGCTTACAGAGTTTATCGAAGTCTGGTTGTGTCATCCCTTAGCCCCAACTCGCTGCGGACCCTGCGCCGTCTCTGGCGTGGTGTAGATGCACGTACCGATCAATCCCTCTTCGCGGTCCCAGATGAAGCCCTCGGCACTGCGCAGATTGCCAACGTAGGCATTCTCCGCGTGCCAAGCATCGGGCGCGCATAACGCAGAAAGCGTTCGAACACGCGTGCCGTGGTATTCCATGAGCCGTGATTCATGCGTGTGGCCGGTGTGGATCTCGCGGAATCGCGTCGTTCCCCAGATGTCTGGTTTCTCCGTAGCAAACAACAGTGGGTAATTATTTTTCTTACCCTTGTCGGAGTGCGTCCACATCAAGCCGACCTGGCCGAACTGGTAATACTTGCGAGCGGTGGGCGCGTTGTCGATAAACACGCCGGCCGTCTTCGAGAACTCACATTCCAGTGAATCACCCAGATGCCAGACCGAAAGCTCATCGTGATTTCCACTCACCATCACCACTCGCACTGGAGCAACCATTCGACATTTTCGAATAGTTGCGGCGATCATCCGGCGCGTGTCCAGAAACGTCTTGTGGAAACGCGTATCAGTGCCGCTCATCGGCGTGCCTGCGGTCGTTGTGTTGGCTTTATTGTCGGAGTTCAGGAGATCATTTCCGACTACGAGAACGATCTCGCTCAGCCGATACGAAGCAGACCGTTGCATCAACGTGTCCATGGCGTCGTTGAAACACGCCGCGGCGATCTTCGAATCGTAGTCCTGCCAGCCCGTCTCCTTGCCCCACGCCAGTTTTCCCATGTGGAGATCTGGAGAGTTCAGTTCGAGCATTTGACCGACGCGCGAGTGCCGGCAGAACTTCGGCGCCGGAGATCTCACCGCCGCCTTCATTGCATCGGCCTTGAGCGCTTCGATCTCACTGCGCACCGCGATCACCACAACGCGCCGTTCGAAGCGGGCCCGCACCGCGTACAAATCCGTGACTACCGGCTTGGTACATGGGCGACTCCAGCCTTCCCGCTTATTCCCGGTGGTACGCGGTATCGAGCCCATGGACCACTTTTTCGCCTCGAAATCCTTCACTCGCCAGATGTTCAGATCGACTTCACAAACAGCCAAGAGCTGATCGAGCGTGCGGACGGTGGTTTTGCCTAATTCGAGGGTGAGGTCGTTTCCTGCTTCGCGGCGGACTTCTGACGTTTCGAACGTGGGCGCATCGGCCGCCACCTTTGAGCGCAATATTCCGAAGCATTCATTGGAACAAACGGTGTTTCTTGCTGGAAATTCTTTCTCGATTAGGCAACCAGGGCAAACACGTAGCGCTAGTTTGTGTTGAGAAGAATGCATTTTACTCCGATTGGAAGGGTGTGCCCATGCTGCTAGCATGATAGCTTGTTAATGCTAGCTTGTCAATGTTTCGGTTTATCTTCTGCCGATTTCACGTAGCCAGCCTACGCGTTTCGCGCTATTTGTCTCCGCCGGGTATGGTCACCGGCGGAGATTTTGCGTTTAAGCGCCCACGGCTTTCAAAGTGTTGATTGCATGCTTCCCATTCCCAAACTCGACGAATGCCTGGATGAGTTTCGAGTAATCCGAGTACAGCGACAGGGCGAAGTTTCGCAACATCGTGATATTTTCCGGATCCGTGTTGTCCATCGCCGGATCTACGCAGGCCGGCAAGTCTTCCTGAACCCGCAGGTAATTTCCGTCCATGATTTGCTTCGCCTGGTAGGCCGTCGACTCCATCGCGCCGTTCATCAGAATTCCCGTGATCTCCGTCGCCCAACTCAACAGGCCGCCGCTTATTGCATGAGTTTTTCTCACCGCGGAGCCCGTCCCGATCGACAGCATGCGCAAACTTTCGTTCGGCCACATTTTGCACGCCTCGGCGTAGGCACACATCGAGGGATCGTTGGCGAACACGCCGCCGTCGACATACCCATCCTTCGGGGGGAAGTAAGTCGGGGCGGCGGAACTGCAGCGCGCGGCGTAGGACATCAAGACTTCGGAGTCTTTCCCGCTTTTGAAAAAGTGCGGCAAACCGTCCGATAGGTTGAGCGTTGGAATCAGTAAGAACGGCGAAGAGTTGCCAATAGGCTCGATGCCTAAATATTTCTCTAACACCGATTCGACGCCGGCCGCCGGGTACTTTGATTCAGCCAAGCCGAAATGATCGAACGCGGCCCGGGCCCATCCTCGGTTGAAGATATTCTTGCTCTCCAACTGGTACAACTGAGCGACGTTCTCCGCCGGAATCCCCTTCGCGAGACACAGCGCCACAATTGCGCCCGTCGATGTTCCGGAAATCATGTCGAACTGTTTCCAGATGGGGATCCCGGTATGCTTCTCAAGGCTGGCCAGGATAGTCGCCGGGATAACCCCGCGAACTCCGCCGCCGTCGATCGAAAGTATTGTTTTCATAGTGAGTAACTCCGTAGATCCTTGTAACTGGCGATCATTGCCACCACGTCGCCCTCGGCCATCGCCTTCGCTGCGCGGTCAAGCGATGCGCGCATGAACGCCAAAGCAAATGCTCCAGCATTTCCGATTTCCAAATACTCCAGCATGACTTCATCGCGGACTCTTGCGATCTCCGCTGGAAGCTGGTCGCCCAGCGTGTTGTTATCGGTCGTAAGTTCTATTTTTTCCATCGTCAATTCCCTCCAGCCCTTCCGTCCCATCTCCGCCCGCCGCCTCGCCCGAACGCCACTTTCGCCTTCGCGCGTTGTTGCGCCATAGCCACCTTGAACATCGCGTCCATCTCCACATCGCTGAACGGTTCTGATTTTTCGCCGCTGTCGATCTGCCTACATGGCCGATGCTCGATCAGGCGCGACTCCTGGGCCGCCGGAGCGAACTCTCCGATGGTTGCGGTCCCCTCGACGCCATCGGACGGCCTGTAGCGCGTGCAGTACACTCCGCGGAGTTCTGTCGGACCGTGCCACTTGCCAACTTTGTCGACCATCGTCCGGACCAGCCACACCAGCGCCTGCTTGGATTGGCACATCCGCGCGAGCAGCCGGCCCACAGACGCCTTGAACTCTGGATCGTCGCGGAAGAATTCGAGCATGCTCATTTCCGAAACGGCCCACTGAACGTCGCTGGCGTTAAAGTTTGGCAATTTCGGCCTCCATCTCCATCCCACGGGCGAATGCTTCGTCGTAGGCTTCGGCCTTGCGCTCCCAAGATGCCTTGAACTGCTGCGCTCCGCCGCTGCCGTTGCGTGGTGAGCCCGGCGCCGTGAGGGAGAGTTGTGGTTGCTCTGGCGTCAAGTCTTCCCACTGGTGGCGCTTGATCCATCTGCACGGCTGTAGGATGTAATGCTTTTCCCCGCGGGAGATCTTCGCGTTCATGTCGGGTATCTGCAATTCAAGTCCAGCCATGAACGCCTTGAATACTTCGACGGTCTTGACGTGCGCCGCGAACTCTACGCTCGCCTCAAGTTTGCCGATTTTTGAAGGAAGCCTTTCCCAGTATTCCTTGAACCACTCCGCCTGCTGATCTGACAACTCGCCCGTCTTCCGCAGTTTCGGTTTTGGCTTTTCCCCGATCACGGAAACCGGCGCCGCAGGCGTCGGAGTCCCGCAAGGGACTTCAGTGTTTTTGCCAATGCCTATGCCAATGC
>CAITMP010000897.1 GCA_903893525.1 uncultured Acidobacteriia bacterium
CACATACGACGCGTGCAGATCCGAATGCGTGATCACTTCCAGCAGCGAGAGCGCCTCGGCGAAACGATTCTCCTTCAACGCGCTCTGCGCCTTGGCCAGCAGCTTGGCCACCGCCTTGGCTTCCAGATTAAAATAGCGCTCGTCATACCTGCCACGCTGGTCCGCATCCAGACTGGAATGCCGCTCCTCGCGGAACAGCGCATATAAATCCGAAAAATTCGAACGCTCCCCCGCAAAACGCTCAATCACCCCCCTGCCCTCCTGCTCGTTGCGATCCCGCTCCGGCCCGGGTTTCGGGTGGATAATCTCCCGCAGCTTGGCTGCCGTCGCCACCCGCTCGTCCAGGGTGTGATTGTAAAAAGACGTCCAGAACGCCATGTTCCGCATCCGCATCGTCTTGCCCTTCCCCCCGATCAGGCCCAGTTGGATGGGCAGTTGCGCCCGCCGCCCAATCATCTGCCCGATCTGATCCAGCCACACGTCATCAAACCAAAACGGGAACCACGCCGTGCTGAAATACCCCGTCGCCGCCATCCACTCCGCGCTGAGGATCATTTGAAACGTCGGCTCGTGCAGCGCCGGATCATGCGGATGCGCCACCAGAATCCGGTCCGGATACTTGTCAAACGCGGCGCGGATGATGTCGTCCCAGCCGTGCGTGACGAAGGAGGTGTCGTCGGCATGCAGCATGAAAATGCCCGACCCGGAGGTGCATTGTTGCCACGTAATATTGTGCAACTCGCCCAAACTCGCCGTCCGGTCCCCCACCACCCAATGGATGCCGAAGCTGTAGTTCTGGAAACGCCCGCTCTGGATCGCCTCCAGCGTGGGCGCGTCGTCGTGATCGATGTAAAGCCAGACCGCCACCTTGTCTTTCCGGGCGGTGGCGTGCTCCAGCGAGTCAAACACTTGGCCGAGCATCTCGGGCCGACCCCGCGTCGGCAGCAGCAGGGTGATGTGGTCCTTGTCGGTGACGGGCGGGATTTTCCGTTTGAGTGAGATCAGCATAAAAGTTCAAAACGCCCGGGTCTGCACCCGACCGGCGGATGGGGCCGGCTCGGGGTGTGCGGCGGACGTGGGTGAAAACTACCCTGACAGCCCCAGCCATCTCAACCTAAAAAGATCACCGCCCCTCGCAGGGCGCATCGCCTGGGTCTGGCCCTGCGGGGCGCGCCCCAGCCCGACAGCTAAACCAAAAGGAGGGGCGGCGGAACGGGGTTCCATTGCCAGTCTAGTCCGACACCTTCCGCGGTGCATCGCCTGGCGCCGCATACCTCCAAAGAGGTATAGACACGGAGCCTTAGTCCGCTATGATACGGATCAAATCAACCTAATAAAGTGTTACAAAACAGAGCCAATTGTGTGTCGGGACCTTTTCCCGGCCTGCGGTTCCAGCCGTCGCGCGGCGGAGTCGGGTCGCCGATGCCATACCTCCAAAGAGGTATGGACGCCCCCGTTAAAATTGATAGTATTCCAAGCATTACCAAACCGGACACGAACATTGTGCTGACTCGTCTGAACTATTTCGATCCTTCGTCACGCTGCGGTCAGCGGCATTGGCAGCCTCAGCTCTCATGTGTTCGCTCCAAGCCCGGAGCGGGTTTTAGCCCGTTTATTTGCCGTCGGGCCACCCCGGTTTAAGCCTCATCAAGTCGATTCAAATGCGCACCCCCTCTTCATCCCGAGTCGTCCCGACGCCCCATTTCCCCACGGTAGCAGTCAATCGCGGTGTCAGTCGTTCCGAACATAAATCCGAAAACTAGAGAAACAGTTCACATATGCAAAAACACAGCCCTCAACCTCAAACCCCACCCCGAACGGCAAAGTTCGGATGGTCCCTTATGCAAAAAACAAAACTAAGTTTCGTTCTGATGGCAATCGCTCTGCTGAGCGGCTTGCTTACGGCCTCGGCAGCCATTACCCCCTATAGCTGGTTCCGGTTCAACCAACAATATCCCCGCATTCCCGGGTATGACGCTACGGGCCAAGGACACGACATCCGCAACGGTTACACCGGCAACGGCGAGAGCCCCTACGGCACCCGTCCCGAAAACAGGGTCGTCGTCGGCGGTCCGCTCGGACCGGACGGCATCTGGAGCACCGCTGCCATCCGCAGCCGCGCCGGTAACACGGCAAACCAAGGTACGATGTTCGAAGAGCCCAACCCCCTGAACACCACGACCTTCACCAACCTCAATCCCTGGGGCAACTTCTTCCAATACCAGACCAACTGGGTGACGGAATGCTGGTTCATCCCGCAGCGCAACGGCGGCAATGATGCCAGCATCGTTTTCGCCACCGGCCTGAATCGCAACAACCGCAGTGTCGGCCGTCAGTCCGGCGTGGCTCTTGAAGTCATGAACGGCACGAACGCCTGGAACATTGTTGCTGGTGGCGCCGGCATGCAGATCTTCAGCCCCGCTGGCAACGGCGTGCCTGGCACAGGCCAGAACAACGGCGACGTGTGGATCCGCTGCCGCACCATGGCACCTCTGGGAGCTGTGGACAAGAACGGTAACACGATGGATTTCCAGATCGGACCGGCCATCAAGATCAAGAGCTCCACGAACGCCGCCTGGATGCACTACGCAGTGGTGCTCGATTCCTCGGCTGGCACTTTGGGCTGGTATACCAACGGCACGCTGGTCGCCTCGGTGCCCTCCTACCGCCTCTACACCACCAACTATTTCAGCTCGGTAGGTATGTTAGGTCAGCAGGACGTCGGCTACGCGGCCAGTGTGGACAACAACGGCAACCAAGGCTTGGGCCTCTGGGCCAACGCCCGTCCGCTGGAAGGTTATACGGCGGAAATGCGCTTCTCCACCTTCAACCCCGGCGAGTTCTCCACCACCAACCTGCTCACCCGCCGTGTGGCGGCCGGCAGCCCTGTGGTGAGCTTCGCACCCGGCATTGCGTATCAGCCCGCCAACACCCTGGTTCAGGTCGGCGCTGGCGCCGCTTTTCAGGTCGTTCCCGGAACCGACACCTCCATGACCTATCAGTGGTCCCGCAACGGCACGCCGATTGCCAATGCCACCAACAGCGTCTGTGTGCTTGAAAACGCCCAGCTCGCCAACAACGGCGACAGCTTCACCTGCGTGCTCACGGCTTCCACGGCTCTGGGCGGGAACGGTCTATCCACCACCTCCAGCGCCGGCGTCCTGACCGTCATCCCGGCCAACACCGCGCTGAACACCGGCTACTCCAACGCCATCATGGCGGAAAGCTCGCTCGTCGCCTACTTCCCCGTGGACGGCAGCACCGGAACGACCCTCAACAACGTGAAGGATCCGACCC
>CAITMP010000898.1 GCA_903893525.1 uncultured Acidobacteriia bacterium
AGTGGCCGATGGCGATCATGACGGCAACGGCGGAAATGGTCGGGAAGATGGTGCCCTTGAACCAGCCGAGGGAGGAATCACTGAAGTGCAGGTTGGCAGCGATGGGTGCGGGCGGGATCTGGGCGGCACCGTTGATCAGGATGGTCAGGGGGCACCAGATGAGGAAGATGACCACCATGACGGTGGTAATCTGCATGATCTTGAGAGCCTTGCCGCTGGATTCATGCATGCCCTTGGTGTTTTCCCACCAGAAGTAAATGGTGACCAGAACGGCGAATCCGGCCGAAAACCAGTTCGGCGGAAGCACGTACTTGGTGTGGGTCATCACCAAGACTTCGTTCACCAGCCCGGCCAGATACTGGCCCGCGCTGACGACGCTGATCGGTCCGGTCAGGATGTAGTCGAACAGAAGCGATGAAACTGAGATTCTGGCGATGAACGGGCCCATGGCGTCGCGCACCACGACGTAAACGCCGCCCCGGACGAACATCGAGGAGCTTTCCAGATACACCGAGCGCACCGCGAAGCTGAACAGCATGACGCCGAGCACAAACCATGGCGCGGATTTGCCGACGGCCTGCTCCGCAATGCCGCCCGCGTAGAAGGCCGAGGAGGCCAGATCGCTCAGAACGATCGATGCCGCCCGCCAAAAGGAAATGAATGCCAGCGCTACGGTGGTTGCCACCACCACGCGCGGCGTGCCACGTAAATTCGAATCGACCTTCAAGAAAGTGCTCCTCTGATTCCGCCCCCATTGCGGAGGCACTGCTCTCAAATGGTCTACGAGGTTAGCTGACGGGCTGGAGTTTGAAAGTACTCCGTCCTCTCGCAAGGACTTTGCCCCGGTACTACCTGGGTCCCCCGTTCCGCCGCAGTGAGTAACTGCACGGACTCGACACCACCAGAATAGCATGAAGTTGTGGAGTCGAATTTTCTCGCACGCTCAATTGTGGACCGTCTGCGGCATGCGGGCCACACCGCATATTTTGTCGGTGGAAGCGTCCGCGACCTTCTTCTTGGGCGGGTCGCCAAGGACTTCGATGTCGCGACATCCGCTCGGCCGGATGACTTGGTGCGGCTGTTCCCGCGCGCCGAGCAGGTGGGGGCCCACTTCGGCGTGGTAATTGTGCACGACGCCGGAGCTTCCGTCGAGGTTGCCACCTTCCGCAGCGACCTAGGTTACTCCGATGGTCGCCATCCCGAAAAGGTGCGGTTCGAGCTGGATCCCCGCCAGGATGCCCTACGCCGGGATTTCACCATCAATGCTCTGTTTCTCGACCCGGTGTCGGGCGAGGTTCTGGATTTCGTCGGTGGTCGGGATGACGTGGCCGCGGGGGTGGTCCGGGCCATCGGCGATCCCGAGCTCCGCTTCCGCGAGGACCACCTGCGCCTCCTCCGCGCCGTGCGTTTCGCAGCCCGTCTTGGCTTTGAAATTGCTTCGGAAACGATGTCCGCCATGCGGCGTCTGGCTCGGGCGGTGGCCTCGGTGGCAACCGAGCGGGTCCGGGATGAACTATCTCGGATTCTGGTGGAAGGCGGTGCGCGCCGTGGTTTCGAACTGCTCGATGAATCTGGGCTTCTGGCGGTGGTCCTGCCGGAGATCAAGGCCTTGCAGGGGGTGGAGCAGCCACCGGAATTCCACCCGGAGGGGGACGTCTGGATCCACACCATGATCATGCTGGAGGGCCTCCCGCCCGGATGCTCGCTTGAGCTTGCACTGGGCGTCCTGCTGCACGACGTCGGCAAGCCCGCGACTTTTCGGATT
Source organism: uncultured Acidobacteriia bacterium (assembly GCA_903893525.1). Classification (GTDB taxonomy): domain Bacteria; phylum Acidobacteriota; class Terriglobia; order Bryobacterales; family Bryobacteraceae; genus BOG-234. The sequence continues at coordinate 1,766 of CAITMP010000898.1, forward strand.
GCCGACCGAATCCGCTTTGACGGCCACGTCGACAAGGGAGTCGAAATAGGTCGCGCACTGTTGCTGCGTTTGAAATTCCCCAACAAAACCATTGATGCCGTCGAGGCCCTGATCGCCAACCATATGAAGTTCCGGGATGCGCCGAAGATGCGCCAGAGCCGCCTGAAGCGCTTTCTGCGGTTACACGATTTCGATGACCACCTCGCGCTGCACCGGTTGGACTGCCTTTCGAGCCACGGCCATCTGGACAACTACGACTTTTGCCGGGACAAATTGGAGTCCCTGGAGCCCGATCAACTACGCCCCCCCCGGCTGATCACCGGTGCCGACTTGATCGCCGCAGGCTGCCAGCCCGGCCCGGCCTTTGCTGCCGCCTTGACGGCTGTGGAAGACGCCCAGCTGGAGGGATTGGTCCAGGGCAGGGAAGACGCGCTGGCCTTGGCGCTATCGAGACTAGATCATCGGTAGGCTGAGGCTTGAATCCCGTAGAGTTCGGCGTAATGTCCGCGCTGTGCCATCAACGCCTCGTGCGAGCCGGCCTCAACCAACTTTGACCCGTTCAAGACGACGATCAAGTCGGCCATGCGGACCGTGCTGAAACGGTGGGAAACCAGGACCGTGATTCCGCCGTTCGGCGAACCGGCCTTGGCGGCTGCCGCATAGCGCTCGAACAGGGCGTGCTCTGTTTCGGCGTCCAGCGCGGCTGTCGGCTCGTCCAGCACCATCAGCAACGGATGGTTCCGCATAAATCCCCTGGCCAAAGCTAGTTTCTGCCACTGCCCGAAACTTGCATCCACGCCGTCGGGCCAATTCGGACCCAGCTGTGTCGCCAGCCCCGAGGGAAGCTTGTCGACAACATCCTCCGCTCCGGCCCGTGCGATTGCGGCAGCTACGGCGGGCTCAGACTGCATTGCGGGCAAATCCCCGATTCCGACGGTCCGCCCCGCTGGAAACTCGAATCGGAAAAAGTCCTGGAAAGCTCCTGCACACTTGGACCGCCAATCCTCCGCCGGGAACCGTTGCAGGTCGATTCCCTCCACCAGAATCCGGCCCTTGTCCGGTTGGTAAAGGCGGCAAAGCAGCTTTACGAGCGTGCTCTTGCCCGCACCATTCTCTCCCACAATCGCGACGACGGTACCGGGTTGCAGGTCCAGCGAAATATCCTCCAGCACCAGCCGCTCCGTTCCCGGGTAGGCGAACGAGAGGTTCTCCAGACGGATCCCCGATTCCAGCCTCTCCGGCGGCGCGGTGTCGGCACGGTTTTCAAACGAGGCGGCGTAGTCCTCCAGCCACGCCATCCGGCGCGAACCCTCCAACCAGAACCCCCGAAGAAAGCCGATCTCGCCAACGGTCGCGCCCACGTACGCGGACAATCTGGATCCGGCCGCCAGGACGAGGAGTGTTGTTCCCGCGGTTGCCCCGGGCCGGTATGCGGTGAAGGCAATCGCTCCCGCCCAAGCTCCACCGAATACAGCCCAAGCGAGTGAATGCCAAATGGCGCTGCTCCAGCGCGCGTTGGATACGGGTCCGTACCAACGCTCCCACGCCTCGCGTCGTTTCATGGCCAGCATCCCCCCGATTCCCGTGACCCGGACCTCCTTGCCCGGAGGTGCTGTTGTCGCGAGGGTGAAAAGGTGGCGGGCCAGGCGGTTCATCGGTGCGACGGATTCCTCGGTTTTCCGTTCCACGCCCGGTCTCCAGCCCGATGTCGCCACTGTCGGCAATGCGAATACCACTAGAAGTCCCAGACCAGGATGGACCGAAACCAGCAGCCCGACCGTCACCGCAAGCCGGAGGAGCCAGCCGCAGGTCGCAAACAGCGACATGTACATATGGTCGAGAACGAAGACTTGGTCGCGGAGCATGGCCAGCCGGTCGAGGTAGTCCGGCCGTTCATGGTGGGCGATGGTCGCCACGGACGCCTGCAGGTTCGCCACATGGGCTTCCAGTGCGACTGCGACCCGGTCCCGGAACCGCCTTTGGGCCCGGTCGCTGGTGACCCGGAGAAACCATGTGGCGACGGCCGAAACTGCCAGCCCGATACCGGCCCCGAGGGCCAAGTTCCGGTTCTTGTGCGCGAACCCGTCAGCCAGTAGCTTGAACCACAGGGCGAGCAGCGCGTCGGGCAAC
>CAITMP010000899.1 GCA_903893525.1 uncultured Acidobacteriia bacterium
CCCCGGTGTTGCAGGGTGTAGAGCGAATAGTAGGCAAGCTTGGCAGCTTCCGAATGGCCGTGGATGGCGACTACTCCGCACTCGTCTTTGAACTTGTCGAGCGGGAATTTGTCGAGTACGCCGGACGTTTCAAGCATGTGTGTTGTGGATGAGGTTCGGCAAGGCGCTCTCGTAGCTGTTCGAGAGATCGGCGACCGGGATGTCAATCCAACTGCTCATTCCGTTTCCAATCTGTAGCCGAGCTTTCATTGTAACGCCAATTACCACGGCTTCCACGTCATGCTGCCCGGCGATTTCCAGTACGCGCTCCGGCGAGGCGGTGGAAACGATGATCCGCGAAGGACCTTCGTGGAAGAGTGCGAAATCGGCCCGTCCCTCGGACGGAATCGTTAACGTTGCGCCAACGCCGTTGTAGCAGGCTTCCGCCAACGCCACGGCCAAGCCGCCATCGCTCAAATCATGCGCCGATTCGGCCAAGCCCTCCGCCGCCACAGCCCGCATGGCATCGTGGACCCGCTTTTCGTAGTCCATGTCGAGCGCGGGGGGCAATCCCCAGGTCTGCCCGAGCAGGGTCTTGGCATACTGTGTGGAGCCGAACCGGGTCGCGTCGGTCTTGCCTAAGCCGCCCAGGAGAACTACGCTCGCACCTTCGCGGCGGAAGGTCGACGGCACCGGAGCAGCCGTCTTCATCAACCCGACGATGCCCAGGACCGGAGTCGGCAAGATCGCCTCGCCCAAAGTCTCGTTGTACAGGCTGACGTTGCCGCCGGTGATCGGCGTATCGAAATGGCGGCAGGCGTCGGCCATGCCCTCGACAGATTCCACCAGCTGCGCCATGATTTCCGGTCGCTCCGGATTGCCGAAATTCAGGTTGTTGGTGGCGGCGACCGGCATCGCGCCGGTAGTCGCAAGATTCCGGCAGCACTCGGCCACCATCAGCTTGGTGCCTTCGCGCGGATCGAGCGCGCAATAACGCCCGTTGCCGTCCAGCGACATGGCGATCGAAGTGTCCGTACCTTTCACCCGCACCACTGCGGCATCGGAACCCGGCCCGGCCAGCGTGTTTGTGCGGACCTGGTAGTCGTACTGTTCCCAGATCCAACGCTTGGAGCAGAGGTCGGGGGAACCGACCATGTTCAGCAGGGCCGCATTGTAGTCGGCGGGTTCGGCGATTTCCGCCGGAGCCTCCATCGGGAACTTGCGGTAAGGTGCCGCATTGTAGGGCCGGTTGTACTTGGGGGCTTCGTCGGCCAATGCGGGATTCGGAATTTCCGCCTCGATCCGGCCTTGGTGGCGAATCCGGAGGTTGCCGTCGTCCGTAACCACGCCGATGGTGACAGCGTCGAGGCCCCATTTGCGGAAGACTTGGAAGACTTCCCCTTCGCGGCCCTTTTCGGCCACCAGCAGCATCCGCTCCTGGGATTCCGAGAGCAGCATCTCGTAGGCCGTCATGCCCTTTTCCCGCTGCGGAACCTTGTCGAGGTCGATGTCGATGCCGACTCCGCCACGACTGCCCATTTCGCACGACGATGACGTCAAGCCCGCCGCTCCCATGTCCTGGATGGCCACAATTGCGCCGGTCTTCATGGCTTCGATGCAGGCTTCCAGCAGCAGCTTCTCCATGAACGGATCGCCGACCTGGACGTTCGGTCGCTTCTGCATCGCGTCCGCCCCGAACTCGGCGGAGGCCATTACGGCACCGTTGATGCCGTCGCGCCCGGTCTTGGCGCCCACATAGATCACCGGATTGCCGATGCCGCTCGCCTTGGCGTAGAAGATTTCGTCCTTCTTGCAAACACCAAGTGCGAAAACGTTCACCAGCGGGTTGCCGGCGTAGGAATCGTCGAATTTACACTCGCCGCCCACCGTGGGCACGCCAAAACAATTGCCGTAGTGCGCAATTCCCGAGACGACGCCCGAGAGGATATGCATGTTCTTGGAATTCGGCTCGCCGAAACGCAGAGAATCGAGAACCGCGATTGGCCGCGCACCCATCGTGAAGATGTCGCGGAGGATGCCGCCTACTCCGGTGGCCGCGCCTTGGAAAGGCTCAATGTAGCTGGGGTGGTTGTGCGATTCGATCTTGAACGCGACAACCCAGTCGCCGCCGATCCCGATGACGCCGGCGTTTTCGCCCGGCCCCTGGACCACGTACTTGCCCTCGTTGGGCAGCTTGCGCAGATGAATTTTTGAACTCTTGTAGGAGCAGTGCTCGCTCCACATGACGCTGAAGACGCCGAGTTCGGTGTAGCTCGGCTCGCGCCCGAGCAGCGAGACGATCTTGTCGTACTCGCCCTGTGTGAGCTGGTGCAGTTTGATCAGCTCCGGGGTAATTTTCATTTGGAAAGTACCGGCCCCTCGTTCCGGGCAGTGTTGGCGAACATTGATTGGTCAAACATGGACTGGAAGATGCCCAGTCCGTCAATCGAGCCCATCAGCGGATCGCAGACGCGCTCCGGGTGCGGCATCATGCCGAGCACGTTGCGGCCCTTGTTCAAAATGCCCGCGATGTCCCTCTTGGAGCCGTTGGGGTTGTCGAGATAGCGGAATGCCACGCGGTCTTCGGCTTCCAGTTCGTCGAGGGTGTGGTCATCGGCGAAATAGCAGCCTTCGCCGTGTGCGATCGGAAGGTGCAGGACGGTGTCTTTGCCCACCACGGAGGTGAACGGTGAATCCGAAGTCTCCGTTCGCAGGCCGACCTCCTTGCAGATGAATTTGAGATCCCGGTTCCGGAGGAGTGCGCCTGGGAGCAGGCCCGCTTCCACCAGAATCTGGAATCCGTTGCAGATGCCGATTACGAGGCCACCGTCGGCAGCGAATTTCTTCACTGCGGCCATGACCGGCGAGAA
>CAITMP010000900.1 GCA_903893525.1 uncultured Acidobacteriia bacterium
ATTCCTCCGTGGGGACCCTCAATGCCACCAAGGTGAAGACACCCACGGCGGCACCGATCGATTTTCTGGGTGCGCAAACCAGTTTGCAAAACCTGTCCTCGACGTTGGCATCGCAGACGGCCAATACGACCATCAACGTTGCATACAACACCTACACGATGACGGGGAACGACAAGACGCTGAATGTGTTCAACCTGGCGGACAGCAGCTTCAACGGATCCACGATCAATATTTCGGCCCCGTCGGGCTCCACGGTTGTGGTGAATGTGGCGGGCAAGGCCGATTCGTTCAACGGCGGTTCGATCAACTACTCAGGTGTCACGGCCGCCAACGTGATCTTCAATTTCAATTCGGCACAGACCCTCGCCCTTGCTGCCATCGCTTTCAACGGAACCATTCTGGCTCCCTATGCCACGGTGAACGGCAACTACGGCCAACTCAACGGGCAGTTGATTGCCAACAACCTGGCGGGCACCACCGAATTGCACGACGTGCTGTTCTCGGGTACACTGCCGGGCGGTTCCACCACCACGACAACCACGAGTTCGCAGACAGCCGCGACGCCCGAACCATCCACATGGCTTTTGGTTCTGGGCTCCGTGTTGTTTTCCCTCGGCACCATGCGCAAGGAGCGTGTGGCGGTGTTGGCTCGGGCGTTCGTCCGCCGCAGTCGCTAACGAGCATGTTGGACGCGATACGCTGATCTTGATTGAAACCGCTTTCCGATGCCGCCGGCGACAGCTGGGCCGACCTGTTCCTTCTCCCGGACAGAGGGGAGTATTCCTATTTCCGGCTAGCACCGGAGGCCATGTCAGCCGCCCCGAATTGGCTTTCCACTGCGGCGCTTGCCGTGGACATGTCCATGCTCAGCTACATGCGCTGGGGGGACAATTCCATGCCTGGGGAAGACTTCCGCAACATCCTCCGGGGATTCCGGGTGCAGATCCTGCGCTCCGGTGATTCCACGGGCACTGCCGGATTCTTCGCCTCAACTCCCGACCTGGCGTTCCTTGTCTTTCGCGGCACCGAGCATGATGACTTCCGGGACCTGTTGACAGACTCCGCATTTCTGCAAGTGCCCGAACCGCACGAACCTTCCTTGCTGCGCTCGATCCGGTTCCAAGGAATGCGTGTCCACCTGGGATTCCAGAGGGCACTGGACAGTGTTTGGGATGAGGTGGCAACGCTGCTTGCTGATTACCGCGAGGTTCATCAACGAGCCCCAATCTGTTTCACCGGCCACAGCTTGGGCGGGGCCTTGGCCTCCCTCGCCTTGAGCCGTTTCCCGGGTACTGGCACGTCCCTGTATACGTTCGGCGCACCCAGGGTGGGAAACGGCCCTTTCTGCGAACACCTCGTTGCCAAAGCCGACCTTGGGCTGTACCGGTTTGTAAATGGCCACGACATGGTCACCCATGGGCCTCCAACCACCTTCGGCTACCTCCACCCCCCACTTCCAATGCTCCATATCGATCCTACTGGGGAAATTCGACCAGCCGAGCCTCCCTCCCATTCGGATTGGTCAGAGCTTGCGGACTTCCTGGCGGCACTGAAACCCATCGGATCGAACTTTGACCGCCGCATTCCCGTGCCCCCCATGTTGCTCGACCATAAGCCTGTTCGGTATGCCGCCCCCATCTGGGACTGCTTGGAGCGCTCCATGCGATAGCATCAATGTGGTCGCCGCAATGTGATGCTGGTCGACCTGCATATCCAATGCAATACGAGGTAAGTGTGAAAACTAGAACAATCAAGTCGCTGAGCGGAGTCGCCGCGATACTCGCCGGTGCGGTCTTGCAGACATCCGCATGGGCGCAAGGCGGTGGTGGACGCGGGCCGGGTGGGGCTCCTTTGCCGCCGGGCCAGAATGCAAACGGCATGCGGGTCTTCCTGTGGACAGGATTGAAATCCCACAATGCGGGGCAGCATGATTACCCGCAGTTCCTGGCCGATTGGAGCAAGCTGTTGACCGAACGAGGCGCAATCGTACAAGGTGCCCTCCATGGCCCCAGTGCGGCCGATCTGGAAAACGTGGATGTGGTCGTGATCTACAAGGGCGACGCCGGCTATATGACCGACGCTCAGAAATCCGCCGTGGATTCCTTCGTCAAGCGGGGCGGAGGACTGGTGACGATGCACGATTCACTCTGCGGGCCCGATCCTGCCTACTTCGCCGGTCTTGTCGGTGGAGCCAAGAAGCACGGCGAAGTCAACTTCACCTTGGATGCTCCGGTCCCCTACACGATCGCGGACAAAGCGAATCCCATCATGAAGGACATGTCCGACATGACGCTCTTTGACGAGGCCTTCTATTCCATTACTTGGGCCAAAGATCCGGGCGTCCACGTGCTTGCAAACGCCACGATCGCGCCCACGCGCAGCGCCGGAGACCACAAAGGCGAGATTGTTCCCCAAATGTGGACCTACGAGCACACGGTCCCCGGTGGCCAGCCTGCCCGTGCATTCGTCTGGATGCAGGGGCACACCTACGCGAACTTCGCCAACTACCAGATCCAACGGACCCTGCTGCGCGCCATCGCATGGGCCGGCAAGAAGCCCGTTGACGAACTGGTCGACTACGTGGCACCTCCCCGTCCCGCAGGCGGACGCGGCGGAGCACCGGGCGCAGCCGGACCCGGCCGCGCCGGCCAATAGTCTAACTACGCAACTTCCACGGCTTCCTCCACCGGCGAGGGCACTTGTCCACGGACATGTGCCAGTCCGAACAGGGTGAGGAATCCAGCAGCCAAACCAACGGAGGGGGCGAGTCCGAGCATTACCGGATTCGCCGTCTTCCCCGCAAAAAGCATAATCAGCAGGTTCAGCGTGACGGGCACAAATGCCGCTACAACCGGACGCTTGGGCCTGTCCAGCGCGAAAAAGCAGCGCGAGACCAAATCCAACAAGGTCCAGCCCACAATGCTTGGAGCGAAACCCAGGAACACGTTCGCCACCAACAGCGTGGATTCGGATGTGAAACTTCCCCGCTCAAACAACAGTGAAATCACAGGCGTGCGAACAGCTACGCCGATCAAGCAGGCCAACACCGAGATGACAGCCATCATCGCAACACTCTTGTAGATCAGTCGATATGCCTGCGCTGCCTGGTTTTCGCCCTTCAGGCGCGCAATTTCAGGTAGAAGGCTGTTTGCCGCGGGGTAAACCATGTAGGCCACCACCACGCTCAAACACCGAAGGCAGTAATCCAGGGATGCGGCCATGCCCGGTCCGGCATGCGTGGCAAAGGCGCGCGTCACCAGAATATTGGCCGAGATGAGAGACGCATAGAGCAGGAACATGAACGGCTTGAGCAGGATGTGTTCCAAGGGGACGTCCAGTGTCACACCTTCCGGAACCCGCCGCAGGTCGCGGCTCAGGCTCCATGTGAGCACCAGCTGCAGTGCCGCACCAGCCGAATACCCTATCGCGAATCCATAGACACCAACCACCCGCCAAAGGAGCAGCGCACCCAGGATGGTGCCGCCGTTCACGCACATTTGATAGAAGGCCGGTGCGATGAATCGCCGCTCGGTGTAGAGCAGGGCGGCGAAGATCGCCGACGCCCCGCCGAAAAACGTTGCGGGCGAAAACATCCGCAGCAGGTGGACTGCCTGAGTATGCTGTTCCGGCGCGAGCCCGGGCCCCAGAATCGAAATCAGCTCGGGTGCCAGCAAGAAGATGCAGCCGGAGGCAATGGCAAGTATGCATGCGAACAATCGTGAGGCCTGCCGGAAGACAGCCACACGCTCCTCGGGACGGTGCAGGATGAGCATCGGCACAAACGCCACCAGCATCGTGTTGATGAAAGCCCCGGTAATGCTGTCAATGGGGCCAAGCGCCACTGCGAGTGCGTCGGCGTGGGCGTGGGTTCCCAGAAACCATGCTGTCACCATCACACGGAAGAATCCGGTAATGTTTCCGGCTAGAATTCCCGCGCCGACCACAAGCCCGCCCCGTACCAGATTGCTCCGGACCAAGCTCGTGATCGTGCTGGAAACATTGCGTAACACTTTTCGGGAACCGCCTTGGGCGGGAAAACTGCTTGGACTAAAAACTAACCGCGCGCCGCAGCCAATGCCGCTTCGTAGTTGGGATAGTCGGCCACTTCGCCAACGTACTCCACGTACTTCACAGTGTTGTCCGGGGCGACAACGAAGATCGCACGGCTCAAAATCCGCAGTTCCTTGATCAACGTCCCATACGCTTCGCCGAAGGAGGCTTCGCGGTGGTCCGACAACATCTTCACGTTGTCGACGAGGAAGGAATTGCAGAAACGCTTTTGGGCAAACGGCAGATCCATGCTGACGGTGTAGATGTCGACACCCTCCAACTTTGCGGCCTCTTCATTGAAGCGCTTTGTCTGGGCATCGCAAACCGGGGTGTCGAGGGACGGCACGATGCTGAAGATGCGCGTCTTGTTGCCTGTGTCGGACAAATGCACGGGCTTGAGTGAGCCATCGACCACCGTGAATTCGGGGGCAGCGTCGCCGACCTTGATTTCCGGTCCAACGAGGGTAAACGGGTTCCCGCGCAGGGTGGTTGCTCCGGCGCGCTCTACTGACTGTGCTGACATCGAATCTCCTTGGGTTTTGGAACGTGTTTTTTTGAGACGGCGAGTTTGGACTGAACCACCGTGCCACCGCTTATTCTAACAAGGCGGCCAGGGCAACCGAGTCACGCGCCGGGGCATTGCACGCGAAGTTCTCGCAGATATAGACCGCCGGACCCGACATGGCCGACATCGCGGCACGGGTCTCCACCGGACGCAGCTCCACCAGCGCGGGTGTTGTGTGCAGAACCACCCGGTTGGGGTCGAATTTGCTCCATAGCGTTGCGGTGGTCCAAGGCTCGGCTTGACCAGCTACTACGATTTCGCGTGGTGCGGCCAGATCGTACTCCCAGGAACACAACATTTGCGGCATTCCATACGGGGACGTGCGCAGCTTTGCGTCGAACGCAGCCACCAATTTCCGTGCCGAAACCTCGAATTCCGGCCGGTCTGTCATCCGGGACAGCCGCAGCAGATTCAATAGTGCCACGGAATTGCCCGACGGTTCCGCCCCGTCATAGTCGTCCTTGTGCCGCATCAGGCTGACCGCGTCCGGGTGTGCCGAGGCATAGAATCCACCACCTTCGGAATCTTCCAGTAGCTGGCTTTGTTTTGCCGACACCGTCAGTGCACGCGCCAGATACCGGAATTCGAAGGTCGTCTCGTAGAGGTCCAACAGGGCCTGCACCAGGAAGGCGTAGTCGTCCAGCATGC
>CAITMP010000901.1 GCA_903893525.1 uncultured Acidobacteriia bacterium
GCCCTCATCCTTGTTGTGACGGCGATGCTGGTTGCCGAACTTTGGCGCACCTCATCGCCGGCGAAGGAAAAATTCGGTTTCGGGTTCCTGACCTCCCAGTTGTGGAACCCGGTGACCGATGAATACGGTGCCCTGCCGTTCATCTACGGCACCGTCCTCACTTCCACCTTGGCACTCATAATTGCAGTGCCACTGGGCGTGGGTGCCGCAATCTACCTGTCAGAACTGGCATTGCCCAAGGTTTCGAACGCCCTCACCTTTCTCGTCGAACTCCTGGCCGCCGTCCCCAGCGTGATCTTCGGCCTGCTGGCGATTTTCACCCTTGTTCCCGCCATGCGCGACTACGTGCAGCCTGCCCTCCAGAAGGTTTTCAGTTTCCAGCCCATGGCACCATTTTTCGACGGTCCCACTTTCGGAGTTGGCTACCTAACTGCTGGCATCATTCTGGCGGTCATGACCTTCCCGTTCATCATTTCCGTCTCCCGTGAAGCCCTGATGGCTGTGCCGCGCGAGCAGCGCGAGGCCGCATTGGCTCTCGGCGCCACCAAGTGGGAATCTACGTGGCAAATCGTTCTCCCGTACGCCAAGCTGGGCATCCTCGGTTCCATATTCCTCGGGTTGGCCCGCGCCCTCGGTGAAACCATGGCAGTGACGATGGTCATCGGTAACAGCGAAGCCATCCACCAATCGATCATCTCCCCTGGCTACACCATCGCCGCCGTAATCGCAAACAACTTCGCCGAAGCTTCGGGCAAAATGTTCACCTCCGCGCTGGTGGAGCTTGGCTTGGTGCTGTTCGCCCTCACGATGCTCATCAACGGTTTTGCGCAGCTCATGATTGCCCTCACCACGAACAAGGGGGCCAAGAAATCCTAATGTCCGTTCCAATGACCCCCCGGAATCGACGCCGGTTGATCGTGAACAACGTGATGCTGACGGCGACCTTCATCTGCGCCGCGATCACTGTCTCCTCTCTATTTCTGATCCTGGCGTACCTGTTGAAGAATGGTGCCCAGTCGGTTGACCTCAATTTCTTTACGGAATTGCCCAAATCCCCGGGCGAGCTTGGGGGTGGCATGGCCAACGCGATTGTTGGCAGTGCAACCATTGTGGCCCTGGCCTCGGCGATCGGCCTTCCGATCGGCTTCCTTGCCGGTGTCTACTTGGCCGAGTTCAGCCCGAAAGGCTTCGGCTTTCTGATCCGCTATACAGCCGACCTACTGAACGGCGTCCCCTCGATCGTCATCGGAATCTTTGCTTGGGGCCTGATCGTCCACAACATGCACCACTTTTCGGCGCTCGCGGGCGGCTTCGCCCTCAGCCTAATGCTGATCCCGATTACGGCCCGCGGCACCGAACAGTTTCTGCTGGAAGTGCCCCGCACGATGCGCGAAGGCGCGCTGGCACTGGGTGCGCCGATGTGGGTCACCATCGCCACCGTGATTGTACCGGCCGCGCGAAAGGGTATCATGACATCAATGATCCTCGGCGTCGCCCGTATCTCCGGCGAAACCGCTCCGCTGCTGTTCACAGCCCTTGGCAACCAGTACTGGGCTACCAGCCTGAATGAACCGACTGCATCCTTGCCAGTAATGATTTTCACTCACGCGACCGCTCCCTACGAGGATTGGCACCGTCAGGCCTGGGCCGCCGGCCTCGTACTGCTGGGCCTTGTTTTCATCGCCAATATTCTTGCCAGAACGATTGTTTCGAGAGGAGCGTCGCTACCCAAGTAGCGGCCGATACGAATGAGCGCTTCCACAAAACAGGGCACCATCAGCCAAACGGCCACTCAAATTCCCCCGGCAGCTCTTGCTGCCGCAGATGGACCGCAACCGCAAACCACTCCACACGCCATGTCTTCCACTCCGCAAACCAACCCGGTCAAGATGCGGGCCAAGAACGTCAACTTTTACTACGGTTCGTTCCAGGCGCTCTACGACATCAATTTGGACTTCGCCACCAACAAGGTGACAGCGATGATCGGCCCCTCGGGCTGCGGCAAGTCAACATTCCTCCGCAACCTGAACCGGATCAACGAGACTCTGCGCGATACGCGGCTGGAAGGCGAGATCACCTTGGATGGCGAAAACATCCTGGATCAGGACGTGACCACTGTCCGCCGTCGAATCGGCATGGTCTTCCAACGCCCGAATCCTTTCCCGAAGTCGATTTTCGAGAATATCATTTACGGGCCCAAGATCAATGGAATGCTGAAGGGCCGGAACGCTGCGGAAATCGTGGAAACCAGCCTCCGCCGGGCTGCCCTGTGGGAAGAGACCAAGGACAAGCTGCACGAATCGGCCTACGCCCTGTCCGGCGGCCAGCAGCAGCGCCTCTGCATCGCCCGCGCCTTGGCTGTCGACCCGGAAGTTCTCTTGCTCGACGAACCTTGCTCGGCGCTCGATCCCATCGCGACATCCAAAATTGAAGACCTCCTGATCCTGTTGAAGGAACAGTGCACCATCGTCATCGTCACCCACAACATGCAGCAGGCTGCGCGCGTTGCGGACACCAC
>CAITMP010000902.1 GCA_903893525.1 uncultured Acidobacteriia bacterium
AGATGTTCTCCAGTACCACCACGGAGTTGTCAATGAGGCGGGAAAACGCCAGAGCCAAGCCACCCAGGACCATGCTGTTGATGCTGCCGCCACCCAGATCGAGCACGACGAATGTCACCAGCACCGATAATGGGATGGAGAAGAAGACAGCCAGTGTGGCGCGGATGCTGCCGAGGAACACCAGCACCATGATCGAGGTCAGCGCCATGCCGATGCCGCCTTCGTGCAGCAGCGTCTCAATGGCGGTTTTGACGAATACGGATTGGTCGAAGACCACATTGGCCGCAAGTTCCTTGGGGACGTCGACGAGTTTGGCGAGACGGTCGCGGACGCCATCGACCACGGCGATCGTGTTGGTGTTGCCGCCCTGTTTCAAGACCGGCACGTAGACCGAGGGCTGGCCATCGACGCGGACTATGTTGGTCTGGATCTGGTGGCCGTCCTCGGTCTTGGCAATATCGGAAATGCGGACCGGGGACTGGCCCACCATCTTGATCGGCAGGTCGTCGATATCCGCAATCGTGGACAGCTGGCTGTTGGTGTAGAGGTTGTAGTCCAGATTGCCAATCCTCGTATTGCCGGCCGGAAGGATCAGATTGGCCATGTTGAGTGTGCGGACGACGTCCATCAGGCTCAACTGGTGCGCTTCCAGCTTGAAGGGGTCGGCGTAGACCATGATTTGCCTGTACTTGCCGCCAAACGGCTGAGGCACGCTGGCGCCGGGAACACTGCTGATCTGGTTGCGGACCTGGTACTGGGCGAGGTCCCGGAGCTGGGTTTCGTTGAGGCCCTCGCCCTTGAAGGTGACCAGGCAGACAGGAAGGCTGGAAGCGTCGAACTTGAGGATCACCGGCGGCATGGTGCCGGGCGGCAGGCGCCGCAACTGCGCCATCGCAAGGTTGGAGACGGTGGTGACAGCTGAATCGGCGTTGGTCCCCGGCTGGAAGTAGACCTTGATCAGGCTGACACCGGGAAGCGAACGCGACTCGATGTGTTCAATGCCGCTGCCAAGCTTGATGAAGCGCTCGAAGCGACTCGTGATATCAACCTCGATTTGTTCGGGCGGCATGCCGGAATAGAACGTGGCCACGACCACAACCGGAATGTTGATTTCCGGGAACATGTCGACTGGCATGCGGACCAGTGAGCTACCGCCAAGGACGGCGATCATCAGGCAAATTACGACGATGAAGTGGGAATTTCGGATGGCGAATCGAGACATGGCCGCTTCCCCGCCCTATTTCCTGCCGCCCAATTGGGTGGGCTTGGCTTGGACCACTTGGCCGGGCTTCAGCCCAGACCGGCTTCCGACGACGACGTGTTCGCCCTCAGCCACACCCGACAGGATTTCGACCTCGGTTGCGGTTTGGAGGCCCAGCTGGACTTCGCGCATCTCTATGTGCCCTTGCGGTGTGACTACAAGGACCTGGCCGGTGTTTTCGCTGCCCGCAAGGTCGATGGCCTGGGCCGGAACCGCCAGCGCGCGGGGCCTTGATTCGAGCGTCAGATCAACCTCGGCGTACATACCTGGAATGAGATGGAAGTCTGCGTTCGGAACGTCCACCTCCGCATCCATGGTGCGGGTCGCGAGCGAAACCTTGTCGTTGAACCGCGCCACACGGCCGACGACCGTCGAGTTGAGGGTTGGGACGCGCGCGCGGACGGCATCACCCAGATGAAGTTTCGGAACGGCGGATTCGGGTACGGGGAGAACCAGCCGCAGGGTGCGGTTGTCGGAAAGCCGGACGATGGGCATGGTGCCGGACTGAACCATGGTGCCGGTGTCGGAGTAGCGCCGCGTGATGACGCCGGCGAATGGTGCGGTTACCTTGGTGTAATCGAGCATGGTCTGCATGCGCTGGAGTTCGGCCCGGTTCACTTGAACCTGTTTTTCACTGGTCAGCAGGACGGATTTGGCGGAGTTGACCTGGGCTTCGGCGACAAGGTCCCTGCCCCGCGCAACATCCACCTCCTCCAAGGCGACCAGGGCTGGCTTTTCCTTGGCAACATCGCGCAAACGGGTGTACGAGAGATGGACCGCTTCGTGGGCGGATTCCGCCAGGTGCAGGCCGTCCTGCGCGTGCGAAACCTCGGCCTGGCTCTTATCGATTGAGGCTCGTGCGCGGGCGAGATCGTCCGCCATTTCGGGAATTTCCAGCACGGCCAGCAGTTGGCTCTGCAGCACCTTGTCCCCGGCATCGACATGGAGCTTCTTGACGTAACCGGCGACGCGGGCCATCACATCCACTTCCTGGAACGGCTTGAATTCACCGGTAACGACAATTCTCCGGACCATGTCGGTACGGGTGACCTTCGACGTGGCGACGGTGGGAACCGAGGGTGCCCGGTCGGCCGGAACAACTGCTTTCGGAGCGGTGCCGCAGGAGGCGAGCAAAAATGTGGCTGCGAGACCAAGGCACCTCGGATGCGAAAAGTTTGGCAGACAGGGGTTCAAACACCAGCGTGACATTCGGACCGGGGTCGGCGATATAGAGAACCGGCGGGATTTCAGTCCAGCCCAACCAGGTAGGAGGTAGGCTGGTGTTTGGCCAAGGGAATGGAGGACCGGTTCAAGGGCGATGGCAGGCGACGCGGCGGGAGGCTCGCGCTTCTTGCCGGTTTCGGTAGCCTGCTGGTGATCATGATGCTCTCCGGCATCGATGCCGTGCGAGTGTTGCGGGAATTCCGGCAACAGGAAAGCCAAATCCGGCAGCAGTTCCTGTTCCGGAACCGGGTGTTGAACAGTATCCGGTCAGGTGTGTACCTGTCGGGAACCTACGTGCGGGACTACCTTTTGGATCCGGATCCGGAACGCGCGTTGGCATTCGGGGCGAGCTTGGACGATGTCCGCCGCAAGATGGAGGCCGAACTGGAATCCTACGGCCGGCAACTGGCCCCGGGTGAATCACGGCACCATGACGCGCTGCGGAAGGAACTGGCTGCTTACTGGACGACTTTGGAGCCTGTCCTAACTTGGGACGCGGCGACCAGAAAGCAGCGGGGATACCTCTTCCTCCGCGATGAAGTTTTCCCGCGCCGGGCCACCATGCTGGAGCTGGCGGGTAGCATCGCCGACACCAATGAACTGCAACTTCAGGCCGGCAACGAGCGGACTGCGGAGCTGCTATCCAACTTCCAAGCCCGATTCGCGGGAATCCTGGTGGCCGGACTCGGACTTGGCCTCGGGATGGCACTCTGGAGTACGCGCCGGATTCTGAATTTGGAGCGACAGGCGGACGCCCGCTACCACGAAGTGGCCGAGGCACGCAGCCAACTGGCGAACCTTTCGGCCAAACTGGTGGACGCGCAGGAAGCCGAGCGCCGGGCGCTTTCCCGCGAATTGCATGACGAGATCGGCCAATCGCTTTCCGCAGTGCTGGTGGAACTCCGCAATGTGCAGACAGGGCTGGCGAACTCAGTCCCGGAAGACACCCGGCGGCAATTGGAGGTGATCAAGGCCCAAGTGGAGGCATCGGTCCGCGTGGTGCGCAACATGGCTCTACTCTTGCGGCCTTCGATGCTGGACGACCTCGGGTTGGTGCCTGCGCTGAAATGGCAAGCCCGCGAGGTCTCCAAGCGCACCGGGATGGATGTGATTGTCGATACCGGGCTGGAGGGTTGCGTACTGCCGGATGAATACAGGACATGCATCTACCGGATCGTGCAGGAAGCGCTTCAAAATTGTGCCAAGCACTCGCAGGCAAGCAAAGTGAAGATCCTCGTGGAGATCGTGACGGGGCAGTTGTGGCTTTCCGTACAGGACAACGGTGTCGGTTTCGACACCCGGGATGCCAAGGGCATGGGGCTGATCGGAATTGAGGAGCGAGTAGCGCAGTTGAATGGCCGGTGTATGCTCGAATCGGCACCGGGCCTTGGTACGACGCTGGCGGTCCGGCTGCAGTATTGAGGAGTTCCAGCAATGACGACGATCCGAATTCTGCTGGCCGACGACCACAATGTGATGCGACGCGGACTCAGGCTCTTGCTGGAAAGCCAGCCCGGCTTCACCGTGGTGGGCGAGGCCGCCGACGGGCTGGCTGCAGTCGAGCAGGCCATGGCCACGACACCCGATGTGGTCCTGATGGACGTCGCGATGCCACGGCTGAGCGGCATCGAGGCCGCCAAACGCATCACAGGCGCGCTCCCCCAGACCGCAATCGTAATCCTGAGCATGCATTCCGACGAAGGTTACGTGCTCCAGGCGCTGCAAGCAGGAGCGAAGGGCTATCTGCTCAAAGACTCCGCCGAGGGCGACTTGATCGAGGCCATCAAAGCGGCAAGCGCTGGCCGGGCATTCTTCAGTCCTGAAATCAGCCGGATGCTGGTGGAGGACTACGTCCGGGAGATCAAGAGCCGGGGTGCGCAGGACAGCTACGCATTGTTGACCGGCCGCGAGCGCGAGGTGCTACAGCTGTTGGCGGAGGGCAAGTCGAACAAGGATATCGCCGGGGTTCTGAACGTGAGTCCCTATACTGTCGAAACACACCGGCGGAATCTCCAGGAAAAGCTGAATCTGCGCAATTTCGCGGAACTGATCCTGTACGCGGTACGCAAGGGGATCATTTCGTAAGGGATTGGGGTGCCAAATTGAGGGTGCGAAGATGGAAACTTGCCAATGCAGCCGTTCGTACCACTCCACACCAACCCGCATGCGCTGACGATTCTCGGCAATTTCTGGCCGAGGGCCTACGATTTCTCGCCCTACCCCATGCAACAGCGGCTGATTCGGACCGATCCCGACACCAGAGTGCTGGTCCAAACGCAGCGTCCCACGGGTGCCGCAAGAGGCGAGGTTGTACTGCTGCACGGGTTGGAAGGGGGAGGCGATGCCGGTTACATCCGCAGCATGGCGTTCCGGGCACTGCAAGCGGGGTTTGTCACGCACCGGTTCCACATGCGGACCTGCGGGGGTACGGAGAAGCTCTGCAAAACTCTCTACCATGCGGGCCTGACATCGGATTTGCGGTCGTTTCTGGAACAGGAGCCGGATGGGATTCCGCGCTATCTGGTTGGGTACTCACTCGGCGGCAATGTCGCGCTGAAGTTAGCGGGGGAACTTGGAAATACGAAGTTGATCCAGGGTGTCTGCGCGATCTCAACGCCGATTGACTTGGCGATGGCGGCCCGCCGCATTGGGCAGCGGGACAACCTGTTGTACGAGAAGCGCTTCGTCGCGCGGATGAAGAAGCGGGTCATCGGCACAGGTAGGTACACCGAGGCCGATCTGGCTGGAAAAGATACGCTCTACGCAATTGACGACACAGTTACGGCACCGTCCTTTGGCTTCGGCACCGCCGATCACTACTACGCCACGCAGTCGTCCCGGAATTTTCTGGGCAACGTCCGGGTACCGACGCTATTGATCCAGTCCAAGGATGATACGTTCATCCCGTTCGAGATGTATCAGCATCCGGCGCTGCGGGAAAACCCATATCTGCGGCTTCTGGCGACAGAACACGGGGGGCATCTGGGATTTTTGTCCCGGCAGGCCCCCCGGTTCTGGGCCGATGAGAGGGTGGTCGAATTCCTACTTGAACGTCACCGATGAGCCGGAACAGGTCAAGCACCTTGAGACACTTACGCTAACCCGAATTTGTCTCCCAGACCGATAGGATAGCGTGGCAATGGTTGTCACAGAAATCACCGCTACCAAGAAAACTCTCTTTTTTGAGTGGCCTACTTCTTGCCGAAGGCACGAAGACGTTTGAGCTTATCCTTGGTGTCAGGGGAAAGTCCGCGGTAGGCAGCGAACACGGATTCAATGAGGAACCCGCGAATGGCGGACAGTTTGAACCAAGTTTGATCCTTGGAATGCTCGTAGGTTGGTACAAGTCGGTCGCTGTACTTGAGGAGAAAGGGGTGGGTGGCCCCGAGGAGAT
>CAITMP010000903.1 GCA_903893525.1 uncultured Acidobacteriia bacterium
CGACCACCGATTCATTGATCAAATTGTTGCGGATCGTCCGAATCACCGTCAGCGAAAAACCCGCCGACAGGATGTCGTAGTTGCTGGAATACTGCCCCCAACCACCGCCTCCGTTCAACGTGGCACCCACACCCCGGTCGGCCTGGAAATCCTGGATCAGGCTGATGTACGAGGTTGTCTTCGGGCCAAGGTTGTAGTCCAGCCGCAGAATGCGGTCCTCCCTGGGCTGTTCGCGGTTGAACTGGAATTGCCCGTTGTACTGCCTGCGACCCGTCGGGTCCGTCGCCGACGGCAGCGGGAACAGGTTCATCATCGCGTACCCGGCGGGATTAATCTGACTCTTCGGGATCGTGTTGCCCGGAAACGCCACGTGCGTGGTCGGATCCTTGACCGGGATCAAAACACCGGTCGAGGTCACGGTCTGGGAGAAATCCCCGTTCCGTTCCAGCGCCGAAGGCATCGTGTAGCTGTTCACGCCCCCCGTCACGTAGGTGTGCAGGTAATCCTCGGAAAAGAAGAAGAACAACTTCGTCCGGCTCTTGTTGAATCCAAGGCCCGGAATGAACAGCGGTCCGCCGATGGTCCCGCCGGGGTTCCAGTAGCGGTACTTGGGTTTCGGCAGCAGGTTCTTGTTGTTGAAGAACTCGTTGGCCGCAAACTCCTCGTGCCGGAAAAAGTAGTAGCCCGTGCCGTGGTACTTGGCCGAACCGCTCTTGATCTGGACATTCATCTGCCCGCCGGCGCGTGCCCCGTATTCAGCGGTGTAGTTGGAAACCATCACCTTCACCTCGCCGATGGCGTCGATGTTCGGAGCCAGATAGCCGCCCGTTCCCGGCGACCCGCTGTCCTGGCTGGCAACGCCGCTCAGTGTCACCAGAAACTGGCCGCTCTGGCCGCCATTGATGGGATTGGCGTTGGAATTGCCCCATCCCGGCATCTCATTGGTCGAGACCATCTGGACGCCCGGCAACGTGCGCAGGATTCCCAGGTAGTCGCGGCCGCTGATGGGTGTGTTCTCGATCTGGGTGGAGTCGATGGTGATGGAACGGTCCGAACTGTCCGTCGCCACGCGTGCGATGTCCGCGGTGACCTCGATAGTTGTGTTCACGTCTCCCAAAGTCAGGTGGATGTCGTGCATCGCCACCCTTTCCTCGGCTGATACGTTGATTCCCTGGGTGTCCCAGGCCTTGAACCCCTTGTGCTCGATCCGGACGCTGTAGTTGCCGGGAACGAGGTTTGTGAACAGGAACTGACCGTCCTTGTCGGTCTGCTCGGCCTTGACGACCCTCGTCAGGTCATTGGTGAGTTTGACAGTGGCCGCCGGGATGGATGAACTTCCGGCATCGACCACCGTGCCGGAAATCTGGCCGGTGACACTCTGCGCGAATGCTCTGGACTCCAAAAGCGACGCGGGCGGCAGAAACGGCAGGGCGCACAGGGCCAGCCGGATGATCGAGTTTCTCCCCATGGAAACCAACCTTTCAACGGTATCGTTAACGGACTGGCGTCCATCCTATCCCAATGCCGACCGAAAGACAATCATGAATACACCTGCTGTCGTTTCTCGGCGATTCCGTCACTCCGAAGGGCCGGGCATTACCGGCAATTGCTCTCGCGAGGCAAGGTGCCCGAATATCGCTGCTGGTGCGGTCCATTTGTTGTGATGTGCCGCGCGGGGCACAGCCTGTTTGTGTATGGCGACCTTTCAGGTCGCCATAACCGCACACTGCGCCGCCCCAGCAGATGCCGCACCTCAGGGAACCGGTCGGGCCGCGCCGGGCACGGCATCAAGTACCGGAGAAACCGGTCGCGGCCAGGTCGTCCGCGAGTTCCTCGGAAGGTTCTTCAGCGTGACATCCCAACCTTGCATGTTCGGCCTCATATGGATAGTGGTCGGTCCAAGTACGTACAAACGGGCGAACAGGATGTTCTTGGCGACAATCCCCCATTCGCGGTTGCAGCGGCGACCAAGTCCCGGCGCGGGCGTCATGGCTTTCGAACCAGCAGTTGGACTCCCCGGCTACGGTAGCCAACCAGGCAAGGCACGAGAGCCGTCCGCGAGTCTGCCGCGGGGGAATTCGCTGCTACGCCGCTTGGCGGGGGCGGATACGGTCGATGATCTCGGCACCCTGTGAGTCACGGGCGATTTCCAGGTCGTAGTTGGCTCGCAGGCTCATCCAGAAACTTGGGGTGGTTCCGACGTAGCGGCTGAGCCGGAGCGCGGTGTCGGCGGTGATCCCCGTCTTCTTCCTGCCTCCGTCGGCGTCCTTCCACCCGGAAAAACTTCGCCGAACCGGTTCCAAGCCCTACAGATATCAAGAATTCCGTCGATATGTAGGGCAGGGTGCAGGACTACGACTCAACCTTGAAGCAACTGCTGCAGGACCCGCAGGGTCTCGCGGCTGAATACTTGACGGGACGCCGCCTCGTGTCCTGGCGGAACCCCGAAATGCCAGCCACGCTCACGCTAAGGGCGGACTCGGTCGGCAGGGACGACACGGGTGAAACCGTGCACATCGAGTGGCAGGGGCGCAACGACCCCAGGATGGCAGCCCGGATGCTCCACTACGCGGCGTGGCTGCTGAACGACGAGGGCAGGTTCCCGCTCCAATACGTGTTCTATGTGGGCACAGCCGAGATGTCCATGCCGACCACGGTCGTGTGCGAGGGCCGCATCGTCTATTCCTACAACCTGTTGAACATTGCCGCCCTGGATGCCGAGCCGTTGCTGGCCAGCCCCGATTTGCGGGATAATATTCTTGCCGTGCTGATGCGGCTGGATGACCGGGAACGGGCGCTGCGCCGAATCCTGGGGCGCATCGGCGATTTGCGGGATGCCAACCGCCGCGAGGCATACCAGCAGCTTCGCCGCTTGGCCGGGCTGCGCCATATGGGCGAATTGGTGGAGGAGGAGGGAAAGCGGATGTTCGTACTGGAAGACTATTTGGAGCACGACACTTTCGGACCGGTGCTGGCCCGGAATCTGGAAAAGGAGCGGCAGGAAGGGCGGAACGAGGGCAAGCGCGAAGGTGCGCTCCAGCTCGTGCGGAGGGGCCTTGCGAAGCGATTCGGCGACGTCCCCGATTCCCTGCTTCAACAGCTGTCGGGACTGTCCATTGACGAACTCGAGGAAGTCAACTTCAGGGTCTTTACCGCAAACAAGCCCGAAGATTTGTTGAACTAGCGGTCCCGTCCCGCCGATGAGTAGGCCTCCGCGCGCCGGGCGGCTCGGGCACGAACCAGCAGGCAATCGACCACGAGGCCCCGAATTCGCCCGCTTTCGCGGGTCGGTTTGCCATTCGTGGGCGGGCCCCGCGAGCTCCGCCTCAAGTGCGGTAGGAACTGTTTCGCGGCAAGGTCCTCCCACGTTCCGCAAACGGGAGAGGTTTCGTTGGGGGATCAATCAGGTGCTCCGGATGCCTTCAAGTTCTTCGCCCCACCCGTCCAAGCCGAGTCGCCACCGTGCCAGATGTGGACCTTCGTCGAGCAAGACTGGATCGAGACGCGAATTCTTCACCTGAGCGTGGAACGCAGCCGTTGAACTTCCAGCTCGGGGGCGAGACGGTAGAGATCGAGCTGGCAGGCCGGTCTACGGATGACCGCACCAGCGCCTAGTCCAAGCGCGTAGTCAATCGCGCGGGTCGCGTCTTCGCCTCCTGTTCGACTTCGTCTCTCAGTTGCCGCAGTCCGGCCACGATTGCCAATCCCGCCAGTGACTCGCCGTCTAGGTCGCGTATGGCGACCAGGTACCACCGAATGGAACTGTCCTCATCCCCGTATCTGTCCGGCAACGGCTTCTTCGACCTCCCCACGTGGAGGACGATCTGCTTGGGCATCCGCGTGTAACGGTTGCCGTGGCGTATTGGTACTCCCTGATGCGGAAGCCGAGATGGGCTTGGTGGCGACTCTGGATCTCAATCCCGACCCGCCGTCGGTTCGCGAGTCTGCCGCAGGGAATTCGCTGCTACGCCGCCTGGCGGGGGCGGATACGGTCGGTGATCTCGGCACCCTGTGAGTCCCGGGCGATTTCCAGGTCGTAGTTGGCTTGCAGGTTCATCCAGAAGCTTGGTGTGGTTCCGAAGTAGCGGCTGAGCCGGAGGGCGGTGTCGGCGGTGATGGCCCGGCGTTCACGGGCGATATCATTGACTCTTGTGGCTGGGACAAGGAGTTCGAGCGCGAGTCGGTTCGCGGTAAGGCCGAGGGGTTTCATGAAGTCCTCGCGAAGGGTTTCGCCGGGATGGATCGGGGGCATGGTGGGTTGTGGCTGTTTCATCGGGCACCTCTAGTGATAGTCAACGATTTCTACATCCATGGCATCGGGTTCAATCCAGTGAAAGCAGATACGCCACTGATCGTTGATACGGATACTGTGCTGGCCAGTGCGCTTGCCGGAAAGTGTTTCCAATCGGTTGCCAGGTACTGCGCCCAAGTCGGACAGCGCCGCCGCTGCATGGATTTGGTCCAATTTCCGCTTGGCCGGATGGGCCACGCCTTGCAGTTGCCGACTGAATTCGCGACGGAAGATTCGCTCCGTTTCCTAGTCACGGAAAGACC
>CAITMP010000904.1 GCA_903893525.1 uncultured Acidobacteriia bacterium
CAGCACGAGCGCAACCTGGTCGACACCATGGTCCTCTCCATCTGGCGGCGCACCCGCATCCTCGGCATGGAGGCCGCCGGCATCTCCCTCAAAATGCGCGAACAGGCCGCGTCCAGAATCATCAAACCGGGTACCGTGCCGCCCAACGGCCACACCACCGGCTACCTCGCCGTCACCTCCCTCGCCGAGGAGAACCGCGCCTTCGAACTCCTCCACCGCTACGAGACCCGCTACGCCCGTGCCTACGAACGCGCCGCCCGCAGCCTCATCGCCTACCGCAAATACCGCCAAACCGAGTCCGACCAGACACCCGAACCCACACCAGACCCGACGCCCGACCCGGCACCCGCCCCCGCCCCAACCCAAACAAAAAATTTGCCGCACGAACCCAAGCTCCTCACCCCGCCCCGCAACGCCCGCGAGTTCCAAAAGTGGCAAAGGAAGATGGCACAGCGCGGTCTTAGCCTCCCAACCACCTCCCGACCGGAGCCAAAATGCCCCCGCTGACCGCTAAAAACAAAAAGGGCGGCCACCCGAAGGCAGCCGCCCCAACCATCCACACCCGAACTGCGTCCCTACTCCTACTGCGGACGGTTCAAATACTGCTCATACAAGCGCTTCTGCCGGGTATCCATGTCCACCGTCTTGCCCTTGATGAACAACTGCTTGATCTGCGTCTTGGCCTCCAGCGGATCGCCGTCGGTCAACAGCAAATCGGCCCACTTGCCTTCCTCCACGGTCCCGATTTGGTCGCCCACACCCCAAATCTTCGCCGCGTTCACCGTCACCGCCTTGATTGCCTCGTCATGCGGCAGCCCGAAAGCCACCGCCTGCGCCGCCTGGTAGGGCAGATTCCGGGAAGCCAGATTCGCCCCGCCGGTCAGCGATGCCATAGAGAACAGAATGCCCGCCTTCTGCAAATCCGCCGCCGTCGTGAAAGCGCGGTCGTAGGCGTCGTCCTCGTTCAAGGGCAGGGAAAGGGCCGGTCCAAGGATCACGCCGATATTGTGCTCCTTGATCTCCTTGGTCACCTTGTACGCCTCCACCGCGTCGCACAGGATGATCTTCACCTTCTGCTTGTCGGCCCAAGTGATCGCATCCCGGATTTCCCGTTCCTTCCGTGCCGTCACCAAGATCGGCTCCGTGCCGTCGATCACGGCCTGCATCGCCTCCAGCTTCAGGTCCGGCTTGAACTCGGGAGTCTTCGCCGCCTTCAGCTGCTTGTACCGCCGCGCGCTCTCGAAGTACTCGTT
The DNA here is from genome assembly GCA_903893525.1 of uncultured Acidobacteriia bacterium. Lineage (GTDB taxonomy): Bacteria > Acidobacteriota > Terriglobia > Bryobacterales > Bryobacteraceae > BOG-234. The sequence continues at coordinate 1,254 of CAITMP010000904.1, forward strand.
CAGCTCGGCCATTTCCTTGTCGAACGCCGCCTTGAGTGTCGCGAAGCTGGTTGCTCCGCCCAAACCGCCGCCGCCGTCGCCCGAGTCGGATACAAACCCGCCCCGACCGCCACCGGACCGAATCGAAGGCATATTCAAATGCATGCCCGCGCGCGGTTTCACGCCCATTTCGTCCGTCGTCCAGCCGTTCATGTGCATCAACGACACTTGGCCTGCAATCAACTGGCCCTGCGGCATCGTCGCCACCGTCGTAACGCCGTTCACGCGCGTCACTTCGATGTGCTCGCTCGACGGGTTCACCGCCGTCGCCGCCACCAACTGCGGATTGAACTTCCCGATTTCCGTCGTGTCCGCCGTTTCGCGCACCGAGTTGATTTCAATCAACCCAACTTCCGTGCCCGAATCGATCATGCCGGGGTACACCTGCAACCCCTTCCCGTCGATCACCTTTACATCCTTCGGCACGGCCAGGTTCTTGCCCACGCCGATAATCTTGCCGTTCCGCACCAACACCGAGCCGTTCTCGATGTCCGCCCCGGCCAAGGTGTGCACAGTGGCACCCTTGATGAAGAACGAATCATCCGCGCCGGGTGTTGCCGCCGGAGTAGCCGGTGGCGTTGCAGCAAGAGCTGTCACACCCACGGCGAGTGCCGCCGGAATCAATATCGCAATTCCAAATTTCACTGGTTTTGTCCTCCCGTCGGCGTCGTGCGCGTGCTGGTCAGCGCCTTTTTCTCAATCTCCTTGGCAGGCCGCCCCTCGATGTCGTGGTCGCGGTCGAAATATTCATGCCCGTCGATGAACACCTTCACAACCTTGCTGAGGTTCGAAAGGGGATGACCATCGAACAACAACACATCGGCGTCCTTGCCAACTTCCAACGACCCGACGCGCTTGTCGATCATCAGCTGCTTTGCCGGATTGATCGTGATCAGCGCCAAGGCCTCGGTCTCGGTCAGGTTGCCGTACTTCAGCGTCTTGGCCGCTTCCTTGTCCAAGTGGCGCATCAGCTCCGCGTCGTCGGAATTCAAGCTCGTCAACACGCCCTTCTTCACCAGAATCGCGGCATTGTACGGAATCGCGTCCTTGGCTTCCATCTTGTATGCCCACCAGTCGGAGAAGGTCGATGCCCCGGCTCCGTGCTGCTGGATTTCCTTGGCCACCTTGTAGCCTTCCAAAACGTGCTGGAAGGTGCGGATCTTGAAGCCGTAGTCGTCCGCAACGTGGATCAGCATCAGGATTTCATCCTGCCGGTAGCAGTGCGCATGGACCAGCCGCTTGCCCTCCAGCACCTCCACCAGCGCGTCCAGTTTCAGGTCGCGCGCCGGGGGAATCACGATTTCCCCCTTCGCCACCTTGGCGTTGTAGAGCTTCCAAATGTTCTGGTAATCCTTGGCGTCGTTGAACGCCTCGCGGATCACATCCTCCACGCCCATGCGGGTTGCAGGATAGCGCAGCGTCGTCGGAACGCCGAAACCCTGGGCGCTTCCCGCGCGCTTCGGGTTTTCACCCAATGCGAACTTGATGCCCGGCATGGCGCCTTCGAACTTCATTTCCTGCGCGTTCTTGCCCCAGCGCATCTTGGTCACAACGGTCTTGCCGCCGATCGAATTCGCGCTGCCGTGCAAAATGTTGGCTGTGGTCACGCCGCCCGCAAGCGCGCGGTAGATCCCGACGTCTTCCGGATTCAGCACGTCTTCGATGCCAACCATCGAGGAAACCGAGACGGTGCCTTCGTTGATCGCCTCCGCCATGATGTGCGAGTGGCAATCGATGATGCCGGGCATCACGTACTTGCCCGCTCCATCAATGACGGTCGCTCCGGGGGGGGCCATCACCTTGTCCCCGATGGCCGTGATCTTGCCGCCCTGCAGCAGGATCGACCCCTTCACGGTTCCATTCGTCACCGTCAGGATGGTGGCGTTCTGGATCAGGATTGGAGGGTCTGCCGCAAAAGCAGACATTGCCAATGCCAGTGAAATCGTTCCAAGTCTCTTCATCGGGCGGGACCTCCAAATCCACGTCCGCCACGGCCACCGCGACCACCGGCCGGAGCATCTTCAACGGGCGGCTCGAATTTCGCGCCGTCCACAAAAACGTATTTCACCTTGGTTGCCGTAGCGAAAAGATCACCGTCGGCCACCACCAGATTGGCAATCTTGCCCTTGTCGATGCTTCCCAGCCGGTTCTCCACGCCGAAAATCTCGGCCGTCGAGAGCGTCAGCGCGCGCAATGCGGCCATCGGGTCCAGACCGGCGTCAATCGCCTTCTTGACTGCCGCCTTGATTTCGCGGGGTGTCGCCACGCCGTCCGAATAGAAGGCGAATTTCACGCCCGCCTTCGCCAGCGCGCCTGCCGCACTCGGGGCCTTGTCCCGCAGAATCAGCGTCCGCATCGGTTCCTCCATCGTCGGATCGGAATCCGCAGCACGTTCCGGATACTTCAGGCTCACCAAAACCGGTGTGCCCGATTTCTTCAGCGCGTCGGTCGCCCGCCACGCCTCGTGCGCCCCGTAGAGCACCGCATTCAACTTCATTTCCTTGGCGAATGCCAGCATGCGCTCGATTTCCACTTCGCGGGTGGCCGGAATCAGCACTCGCGGGCTGGAGAGTACACCTTCCAACGTACGGTCGTACGCTGGGCGTTGCAGTCCCTGCGGGTGCTTGGCGTAGATTGCCTGGGCAACCTTGTAGTGTTCCGCGTCCATGTAGATCTGCCGGATGTAGGCGATTACGCCCATCAGCGAACCGGGATAGCCCCGACCGCCGCCGCCACGCCCGCCGCTGCCCAGCGTCAGGAACTGGCCCACGTTCGGTTCAATCACCAAGTCCCCGGCGCGTTCGCCAAACAGGTTGATCACGCTCCCCTGGCCCGAGAAGATGTTGCCGTTCGGGAAGGTTACCGCCGAGGTGAATCCGCCGTTGCGCTGTGTTTCCAACGCCCGGTCGTTCGGGAAGATCTGGTCCGCAGCTTTGATGTAGGCCACGTTGGAGGGCCGGTCCTCTGGACCGCGCGACGGAGTCGTTGCCACCGGGGTCGTGGGCGCAGTTGGTGCCGGTGTCGGCGTCGCAACCACTGCCGCGCGTCCACCGCCGCCTCTGCCGCCCGCGGCGGCTGCTGCTGTGCCGGCGGGCGTGTTCGTCAAGCCCCAGTTGCTCAAGCCGTCGATCAAGCCGGGGTAAACCGTCATCCCCTTGCAGTCGACCACCCACGCGTCTGCCGGAACTGCCGTGCTCGCGTCGCCGACCGCCTCGATCAGGCCGTCCCGCACCACCACCGTTCCATGCTCAATCACCGGGCCGGACACCCGGACGATCTTGGCGTCTTTCAACGCCCAGGATCCCTTCGATTGCGCCTGCAGGCCGAATGTCCCCGCGCAGGTCAGCGCGAGTCCGGCCAAGGCAATTCCATGCCGCTGTTTCATAGGCTCCTTACTAAGTCTGGTCTCAAACCGTGCTGGGTCGAAAATCGGCCCAACCTAATATACTGGTATGTTCCTTACAAAATGGCAACAACAGTTTCGTACCGCGACGCGGGAGTGAACATCGACGAGGCCGACCGCGCTGTCTCCTCCATCCGGAAGATGGCCCAAGCCACGTTCACCAAGGGTGTTCTCACCGACATCGGTTCCTTCGGAGGCTGCTTTGCGCTGCCGAAGATGAAAAAGCCTGTTCTGGTCAGTTCCGTGGACGGGGTCGGAACAAAGTTGAAAATCGCCTTCGCGACGGGGAGGCATGACACGGTCGGCGAGGACCTCGTAAACCATTGTGTCAACGATATCGCGGTCCAAGGCGCGACACCGTTGTTCTTTCTAGACTACCTTGCCGTCGGCAAGCTTGACGCTGGAGTGGCCGCGCAGGTGGTTTCCGGTATGGCGCGCGGCTGCAAGGCGAACGGCTGCGCACTCATCGGCGGTGAGACCGCCGAGATGCCAGGAATGTACCTGGATGGCGAATACGATCTCGCCGGCACCATCGTCGGCGTAGTCGAACGCGACTCCATGTTAACCGGCAAAAAGGTCAAAGCGGGAGACGCACTGCTCGCGCTTCCGTCCACGGGACTCCACACCAACGGCTACTCCCTCGCCCGGAAGATCCTGCTGGAGGTCGCCAAGTACCCGCTCGACGGCCACATTGCCGAGACCGGAACTTTGCTGGCCGACGAACTGCTGCAGGTCCACCGCAGCTACCTGAAGCCCCTCCAGGCTTTGGTGAAGGCGAAGGCCATTGGCGCTGCCGCCCACATCACCGGTGGCGGCATCACTGACAACCTCCCCCGCGTCCTCCCGGAGGGCTTGGCGGCATCTATTGAAACCGGTTCCTGGACTATCCCGCCGCTGTTCGAACTCATGCGGGAGATTGGCCACGTGCCCGTCGACGACTGGCGCCGGACCTTCAACCTCGGCGTCGGCATGATTTTCGTCGTCCCTGCCAAGAAGGTCGACGACGCGCGCAAGGCTTTGAAGCGGCTCGGCGAAAAGACTTGGATCATTGGGGAAATCATCCCCCCAGAAGCGCGACGGCGAGCGCGTGGAGTACCGCGGCTAGTGCGTCTCGGAATCCTGATTTCCGGACGTGGCTCGAACTTCGAGGCCATCGCCAACAGCATTTCGCGCGGCAAGCTCGACGCCGAGATCGCCATTGTGATCGCAAACAAGCCCGGTGCCGGGGGCTTGGTGATCGCACGGGAGCGGGGCATTCCCGCCAAGGTGATTCCGTCGCGCGGATTGGACCGCGAACAGTATGACAAACTGTTGATCGACGAATTGCGCGCACATGACGTGGAATTGGTCTGCCTTGCAGGCTTCATGCGCCTGCTCAGCGCCAACTTCGTCAAGGCATTTCCAGACCGGGTTCTGAACATCCACCCGTCGTTGTTGCCCGCCTTTCCGGGCCTCGACGGCCAGAAGCAGGCCGTGGACTACGGCGTCAAGATCGCGGGATGCACCGTCCATTTTGTGGACGAGTTCCTCGATTCCGGTCCCATCGTTCTCCAGACCGCCGTTCCGGTTCTGGACGACGATACCGTCGAGTCCCTTTCGGCCAGGATCCTGGCGCAGGAGCACGCCACCTACTCCAGCGCGATCCAGCTGATCGCCGAAAACCGAGTGGTGATCGAAGGCCGCAAGGTCCGCATCCTCCCGGAAAATCCGTCCGCGTAGCTGCTGTGTGGGGCAGCCAATCTTGGCTGCAGCCGCCTTTCAGGCGGCCATAACCGAACGTCCCGGCGCGCTAGCAAGGGCAGTACCCCCCCGCAACCACAACCTTGCAAAGTTGTGGCAGACTGGTTAGTATTAATATCGCTCTGGTAGGAGCACAAAGGAAAACATGATCACCAGGTTATTGAAAAACATGAGTCTGACAGGCACGGCGAATACCGTACTTGCGCTCGCTTTCGCTACCGGTTTGGGACTCCCCTTGGACGCCGCCGTCGTTTCCATAGACTTCGCCACGGCACAGGGTGCCGACGGTGTCTTGACCTATATCGACAACCCGTTTGTCAAGAATCCCGCCCGCGACAGCTTTTTCGCGCAGATCGTTTCGCCCCAGTTCGGGAACGGCACCGTCTCGGTGACCAATGATTTCACCACCTACGACCTCAAGACCGGTTTCCCGGTCAGCGGTTCCGGGGCCGTGGCAATGTTCTCGTTTCCGGCTGGCGTCTTCATGGGCACGGTGACCACCCAGATCTCCGGTCCCAACACCGCTACCGTCACCTACAAGATCGCCACCGGTACGGGGGCTTTCGCCGGCGCAACAGGCACCTTGGTGGAAACCGCAACGTTCACCAGCACGGGCAACTATGGCAGCACGCCCACGGTCCCGGCCACCGTCTCGCTGACATCGAAGGGCGGCACCCTCACAGTCGTCGCCGCGCCAGCTGCAGCCTCCACCGCCAACTCGTACTTCACCACAAACCTCGTCTCCAACGTTGCCGGTGCGGCAGCGGTAACCGATTCGAACTTGGTCGATCCCTGGGGTATTTCCAGCAGCACGGCTGGCAGCCCCTTCTGGGTTTCCAACCACTTGGCTGGCAATTCGACCCTCTACAACGGCTCCGGCGTGATCACCCCCACCGTGGTCGCCGTACCTGCGGGAGCCGGTTCCGGCAAGGTGGCCGGTCGTCCCACTGGGCAGGTTTGGAACGGCACTGCGACTGCGTTCCTGCTCCCCAAGCCGGGTAACGGCAGTGCGGCCTCATTCATTTTCGCCACGGAGGACGGCACCATCTCCGGTTGGAACGGCGGCTCGGGCTCGCTCGCCCAAGTGATGGTGGACAATTCGATTTCCTCCACCGGTGCCATTCTGACCCAAAAGGTCGATTCCGCCGTGTACAAGGGGCTCGCGATCGGCAACAGTGCCGCCGGTGCCACGCTATATGCTGCCAACTTCCGGTCCGGCAACATCGACGTCTTTGATTCCAAGTACAACCCGCTCAAGCTCTCTGGAACCTTCAGTGATCCGGCCGTCCCGGCTGGCTTTGCCCCGTTCAATATCTGGACTCTCGGCGGCCAGTTGTACGTCGCCTATGCCAAGCAGGATGCGGCAAAGTATCTGGATGTTGCCGGTGCGGGCAACGGTTACGTCGCTGCCTTCGACCTCAACGGCAAGCTGGTCGCGCACATCGCCTCCGGCGGTGCACTGAACTCGCCGTGGGGCTTGGCCATTGCTCCGGCCAACTGGGGCGCATTCGGCGGTGCCTTGCTGGTCGGCAACTTCGGCGACGGCAAGATCAACGCCTACGACCTGAAGACGAACAAGTATCTTGGCGCAATGCAGGATGCCTCCGGTGCCACCATTTCCATCTCCGGCCTGTGGGGCCTGCTCTTTGGCAACGGCGGACGCGGTGGTGACTCCAACACGCTGTATTTCACCGCCGGTGTCCCCAACGGCTCCAAGGTTGCCCGCGGCTTGCTGGGTGCCCTTGCGCCCCCTGCGGCACTTTCACAGGTCCTGAATGCTGCCAGTCTGATGCCGGGTCCGATCGCTCCCGGTGAGATCGTCACCATCCAAGGTTCCTCGGTCGGGCCCTCGCCCGCCATTGCTGCCACGATTCCGAAGACCGGCAGCGTGCCAACCACACTCGCCGGAACAACTGTCATGGTGAACGGTACGGCCGCCCCGATCATTTCCACGGGCTCCACCGCGACCACGTTCCAGGTTCCCTACGAAGTAGGAACGTCGTCGTCCGCCAGCATCGTCCTGAGCTTCGGCGGCCAGACGACCGCTGCACTCACCGTTCCGGTGGGCCCCAGCGCCCCCGGCTTGGTCACCTCCAACGGTTCGGGCCTCGGCCAGTTGCTCGCCATGAACAGCGACGGCTCGGTCAATTCCGCCAAGAACCCGGCCCGTCTCGGCCAGCCGCTCTCGATTTTCACCACGGGTGCGGGCCAGACAACTCCGGCCTCCAAGACTGGCGCGATTCAGGAGACAACTGCAGTCTCTGTCTCCATGCCGGTTTGGGTCTACATCGGTGGCTTGCCGGCCAACTTCGTCACCACCTCCGGTGTGGCGGGAAGCTTGACCGACAACGTCTCGATCCAGTGCATCATCCCCAATGAGATCGTGCCGGGACAGACCAGCGTCTCGATCACGGTGGGTTCGGGCAACTCCCAGTACTCCGGCTTCATCTACACGAAGTACTAAGCGAACCACGTAAACGCGGAAAGGGCCCCGATGCGGAAGCATCGGGGCCCTTTCCAATTCAGCGGGCTGATCTAGGCGAACGTCGGGACCACGTACCCCTTGCGGTAGTCGCGGTGGAACATGGCGTTGGCTTCCTTGTCGGTGCCGCAATTCCACTTGTCGGCATCGAAATGAACGGACCGGCCCAGCCGGTAGGAGATGTTGGCCAAGTGGACGAGGGTCGTCGAAATGGCACCCTCCTCGATTTCCGCCGTCAGTTCGCCACGGCTGCGGCTGCGGACTGCGGTGATGAAGTTGGCAAAGTGGTCGCCATCGGCGGTGCGCCCTGGACCGGGCTCGGCGTTTTCGCCCAAATACGTGTAGTACTTGGTGTAGCCGTCGATGGCGAGATACCCCTTGGACCCGTAGAACAGGTTGCCGACCGTGTTGCTCTTCTTGCTCTGGTCGAAGAGGTGGATGTCGGCCTCGTGGTTCGTCATCCAGTGGCGCACCTCGATGGTCATCATCTTCTTTTTCGGCCCGTCGCCGAATTCGAGCGCGACCGCCAATGTGTTGGGCGTCTCTTGGTCGTCATCGAACATGAACTTGCCGCCGATGGCCGAAACCTTGGTCGGGTACTTGACGCCCAAGCCCCATCGGGCGATGTCGATTTCGTGGATGCACTGGTTGCCCAGGTCGCCATTGCCGTAGTCCCAGTGCCAGTGCCAGTTGTAGTGGAACCGGTTCTTGGTGAAGGCGCGCTTCGGGGCCGGGCCAAGCCATTGGTCGTAGTCGACACCGGCGGGCACGGCCTCTTCAGGGGCCTTGCCGATGGTGTTGCGCCACTTGTAGCAGAGGGCGCGCGCATGGTAGACGTCGCCGATCAGGCCGTCCTTCATGTGCTTCACGCCTTCCATCAGCGCGTCGTTGGAGCGGCTCTGGCTGCCCTGTTGGACGATCTTGTTGTACTTGCGCGTGGCGGCGACAATCTGCTTGGCCTCGAACATGTTGTGCGAGCAGGGCTTTTCGACGTAAACGTCCTTGCCGGCCTGCATGCCCCAAATGGTCTGGAGCGTGTGCTGGTGGTTGGGGGAGGCAATCGAGATGGCGTCGATCGACTTGTCCTCCAGCATCTTGCGGATGTCCTTGTAGCCGGTGGGGGCGCTGCCGCGCTTGCCCTCGACGAACTTGCTTGCCGTGGCAAGGACGGAATCGTCGATGTCGCAGAGAGCGACCAGGTCAACGTTCTTCAGCGACGTCCAAGCCTGCATGTGGCTCTTGCCACGTCCGCGGAGGCCGACGACGCCGAGTCGGATCGTGTCATTCGGGCTGGCCGAGGCAGTCAGGGCGGTGGTCCCCAAGGCCGCAGCGGAGTTCATCAGGAAATGTCTTCTGTTCATGGATGGATCATCCATATGATACTCCCGTGGGACTTGCGGGATTTACCAGCTGTCGATTTACTTGAGGTAGCCCAGCACGGCCACCACCACGCCGATTGCTGCGGCTGTGATGCCGACTGCCGGGAAGAGTTTGGAGCGGGCGATGAAGTACAGCGAGGTCAGCACCAACCCGATTTCGAGGAGTCCTTCTCCGAAATCATAGAAGAGGGCCTTGTCCTCCGTGTGTGTGGCCTCGGCGGTGGTATCCTCGGCCTGCTTCTTGGCCTTTTCAGAGTCCTTGGTGTACTTTTCCTTGTCCGATTCGTACTTCTTGAGGAGCTTTTCGGCCTTTTCGCCGCTGCCCAGCAGCCTGATCAGGTCCTGGCCCAGTTCGATGCTGTGGAACTTGATCCGCTTGGACTGGTAGTACGCCCATTGGTCGTTGGCGTTGGACTTCAGCAGTACGGCCTCCGTGTGGGCGCGGTGGGAGACGATGGTCACGATGGCCAGCAGCACTGCCAGGATCGAGGCGACGACGCCAATGACCTTTCCCGTGGGGTCGTGGTGCTCTACTTCGTGGTGGATTTCCAATTCGGCCATATATGAACCTATTCTACGTGCCAGACAGTGAACGGATGGATTCGGCTGCGGATCGGATCGCCCGCCCAATCCGGGTGGGAGGCAATCGACTCCAGCCACCGGGATTTTTCATCGTCGGAACGGTACCATTCGCCCAGATTGGCGAGCGGGCGCAGCCGGATTCCGGTTCCCACCAATTCGTAGTCGGGCCCGAGGGATTCCGGGGTTTGGGCAGGTAGCTCCCGTCCACGCCCGGGCCGGATTTCGGTGCCGGACTCGCCGAAATAGCGCAACGGCCCCCGTTCGAAGGCGACCAGCCCCTCGTTTTCGCCGGTGCCTTTGCGCCAACGGGGTTCCATGGGGATGTCTAAGTCGATCCGGTCCCCGTTTTGCCATGTGCGCCGGAGGGAGAAGGTGGAGAGCTGCTGCCCGTTGACGGCGATCCGAGGTGCCCGGCACCAGGCGGGAACCCGCAGCCGGATCGTCCAATCAAGGGGTCGCTTGCATCCGATATCGATACGGACCGCCCCTTCCGAGGGATATGCCGTGGTTTGGCGCAGGAGTACCTCGCCGACGCGGGCCGACGATTCCCCGTAGTGGTTGATCCAGACACCGCCCTCGGTGGGAAGGTAGAACAGGCTGGGAACCCGGGCCAGCGCCAATGCGATACGGGCGTCGGACTCCAGCGGGCCGGCGTAGTAGCCCTCGGGACGCCAACCGAACGCCGGGACGTCGGTGCGGAAGCCGTCGCCATCGACGGTTTGCATCGCGAAAAGCCGGTTCCAGATCAGGAACTCGGTGCCGTTTTCGTCCAGGGAGAGCGGCGGGGGAGGGGGAGGGAGGAACTTTGCGATCCCCATGGCGGGACCATTTGACCAGACGTCGCCAGCGGCTTTCAAGGCACCCGCTAGAAGTTCGAACTCCTTGCGGTCGGCGGAGTCCTCGACGGCGAGGAGCCGTTCCAGCATGCCCATGGCGCGCTGCCGGAGAAGGGCGTCGCCCGCCCATTCGCAAGCGAGAATTGCCGCCTCCAGCCACAATCCGGCCAGCGTTCCTCCGCCAGGAAGCCGATTTTCGATCAAGCCAACGTAGCGGTGGATGTCAAATGTGTTGATCCACTGGCGGACATTGCGGCGGAGACGCTCCCCGGCGAAGCCGCCCAGCTGGGCTTGGATCACATCTCGTGCTCCGTGATCCGGAAGCAGCCCTCCCGTGGGATTGCTTCGATGGGAAGGCCGTCCTGCCAGAACGCCAGGCCCATGCCTTCGTCGGCGATTTCGCCGGGGACCGAGATTTCCAGCACGTCGCTGAACGCGGCGGTCGCGGTGCCGGATCGGACTTCGGCCTTGCCACCTTGGAGCCGGACGGTGGCCACCACGACATCGCCTGTTTCGCCCGAGACAACCTGGATTTCAAGCTTCTCCAAGGACGCGCCGACCTCGGCGAAATCCACACGGAGGTAGCCCTGCCAAGCGTCGCGGCCATAGTGGACATCGCGCACCAGCTCGCGCTTGCCGTGCATGGCACCCTGTTTGCCCTCCACGCGGTAGACGCCGGAGCCGAGCCATTCGAAGTAGGAGTCGATGGTGCCGTTGACAGTGGGGGAGATGTCCCCGGTTGGCGGCGTCCGGGTTTCATCGACCTGGGTCTTGAGAATCGAGTGCGAAAGCTCGGCCGGTGGCTGGATGCCGAGCGCGCGGTACACATTCGCCAAGTGGTCGCGGTAGATTTGGTCGAACTCGACCCGGTTGGCCGATTCGTGTTCGGGGCCGTACCACCAATTCCAGTCGCTGCCTTCGGAGATCAGGAGCTCTTCGAGGGCCAGCTTGCGGCGGTCCTCGGGAATCTGCTTCGAGGGGTCGTCCATCGCGGCTTCATAGGCTTGGCGGGCGGCAAGCAGGAGACGCCACGCGCGGTTGTCCTCCTCGGCACCGATCCAGACGTCGAAGTTGGCGTTGATCCAGGAGGCGGGGAAGATGCGCTCCAGCGGGGCCGGTTTCATGCGCTCGAACGCCTCGCCGACGGTGATGGCATCCATGCCGGGGTCGTCCTGGATGCGCTGGTACAGTTCGCGGAAGAAGGGGCGGCCGCTGCGGTCGTAATATTCCCAGGCGTTTTCACCGTCAAGGATGATGGGCACCAGCGCGTCGCGGCCGGAGGCGTGGATGCTGCGGCAGTTGTCTCGAATCCGGCGGAGGAAGTCGCTAGCGGCGTCGGCAGGGCCCATGCCGGAATAAACAAAGCCAATCAGATCGCTGAGAACATGGTCGCGGAAGATCATGTTCATCGATTCGCCGCCCTGTTGCCATCGGTAGGGCTGGTAGGTGACTTCGGGGCTCGCCGGGCGGTTCAAGGTTCGGCCGAGAACGCCGTTGTCCGTGGCTGCCCACTGGAAGCCGACACCGGAGGCGATGCGCAGGGCTTCGTCGGAAACCGAGCCTTCGGACGGCCACAAACCTGCCGGGGCGACTCCGAAGGTGTGCTGGATATAGTCGCGCGCGCGTTCCAGCTGCATCTTGGCGTCACCGGCGTAGCGGAACCGGGGGGGCAGGGGCACGCCAGGGTGGGCTACGGAGGCGATGTCGCTATCGCAGATCAGCGGGAGGATTGGGTGGTAGAAGGGGGTGGTGGAGATTTCGATCTGTCCGGTGGCGGCCAGCTTGCGGTATTCGGGGATCACGCAGGCGCAGATTTCGCGCTGTTTGCGTCCCATGCGCGCCTGGTCCTCCAAGGTGTAGTTGCGACCCTTGGCGACTAGTTCCTGAACCTCCGGGTCCTTGTCGATGAATTCCTCGTCGAACCATGCGAGCTGGGAGAGGACCTGGAGGTCTCGGTATTCCTGGGCGCCGAAGATGCCACGGGCGTCGTTCAACGGTTTTTGGGCTTGGTAGGCCGAGTAGAGTTCGCCGTACCGGGGATACCGGTAAATCATGCGCGAGGGATTCGCCATGAAGAAATTGCGGAGGATGAACGAATGCTCCTCGTGGGTGAGTTTCTCAGCCGGTTTGAGGGCTAGGTTCAGGAAGGGATCGTTGGCTTGGCCGGAGGCGTATTCCTCCACCTGGACCATCATGGACGGGACGAGGTTGAAGGTCTGGCGGATCTGCGGGAACTCCTCCAGGATCTTAACCATCCCGTAGTAGTCCTTGAGGGCGTGCATGCGGGTCCACGGCAACCGGTACTCGCCGGAAACCAGATCCTTGTAGAAAGGCTGGTGCATGTGCCAGAGGAAGCAAAGGTACGTCTTCGGCATCGGATTCCCGATTCTAGCGCGGGGCTGTGAATGGCGGCAGTTAGCGCTTCTGGCTGACGAGTCTGTGGGCTTGGTGCAGGTGGACGGCGAGGTCCTCGTCGTCGATTTGGTCCAGTTCGATGCCCACCCAGCCTTTGACGCCCACGTATTTGGGGTAGTAGTAGGTCCTGGGATTGGCGGCGATCAGCGCGGCCTGTTCGCCGGGTTCCAAGGGGATCATGATTGCGACGTGGCCATCGTTGTGGTGGTTGTCCGACAGCATGGCGAACACCTTCTTGCGCACGAAGAAGGTGGGTTCGCCGTGGGAGAGCTTCTCCGATGCGCCGGGGAGGGACAGGCAGAGTTTGCGGACGCGGTTCTGCATGGAGGCGGTGCTAGGGAAACTACAGGACGCTGGTGCAGTGGGCGCAGCGGCGAGCGGCGAGCGGGATTTCGCTCAGGCACTCGGGGCAGGGCTTCGTGGTGGGCGCTGCCACCGGTTCGGCTTTTTTGGTGCGGGCGATGAGGGCGTTGATCGGCAGCACCACCATATAGTACACGGCGGTGGCCACGATCAGAAACGACACAACGGCGTTGATGAAGTCGCCCACCAGGAACTTGCTGTTGTTGATGGTGAATTGGATGGCCGAGAAATCCGGCTTGCCGACCACGGCGGCGATCATCGGGGTCAGCAG
>CAITMP010000905.1 GCA_903893525.1 uncultured Acidobacteriia bacterium
CGCCACCGACTGGCTTCTCCCAAATATTCTCCGCACCCGACTGGTCGGACATGAAAAGGAGCTTGCGACCGTCGGGCGTCCATTGCGGCCAGAGATTCTTGGCGTGGTTCTCCAGCACCGGCGAATAAGTGGGTGTTCCTGCGGCGCTGGTAGCGGGCGTCAGTTGGGTGAACGTGGTTTCGTCGATGTGTGCATGCCCCCTCCGCCACCACTGAGACACGGCCATGGATCCGCTGGTGAATACGAGCGTGCCGTTGGTGGGGTGGGGTGCCGCTTGGGACTCGTCCATGTAGCGGTCCGCCGCCACCACCACGGGCGTGCCGCCGTCCGCCGGAATCCTGTAGATGTCCGCGTTCGACCCAATGTCATGCCGACTGGAGGAGAAGTAAAGAAATTTGCCGTCTGGTGACCACGCGTCCAAGTTGCTGCGGGCATCGTCGAATGTGAGCCGTTTCAATTCACTGGTGCGTAGGTTGAGCACGTAGAGGTCCCCGGCACCGGTACGGGTGGAAATGAAGGCAAGCCGTGTGCCGTCCGGCGAATAAATCGGGCGGGATTCGGTGGCGGGATGCGAAACCAACAGCCTGGCCTCGCCGCCGGAGGACGCGACGGTCCAAATGTCGCCGCCGGAGACGAAGGCGATTTCGGAATGGTCGGGGGAAATGGCGGGTTCGTAGAGGGGGCGCGTGGCAGCGGCAAAGAGTGGCGCGGCAAGAAGTTGAACCGCAAGAAAGCCAAGGGCGGAGGCAAATCGCATGATTGAGTTTAGACCACCGGCCCTGCTAAACTACGCGGAAACCCATGCGTACATTTCTTCTGTTGCTGTCGCTCGGTGCCGCGTTGAACGCCGCCCCCAAAGCCGAGATTCTCTGGGATCAATACGGCGTCCCGCACATCTTTGCCGCCGACCGCGAATCGATGTTCTACGCCAACGGCTGGGCCCAAGCGCAGAACCAGGCCAATCTGCTGCTGCGCCTCTACGGCGAATCGCGCGGACGCGGGGCCGAGTATTGGGGGGCCGACTCGCTCCCGCTCGACCGATGGGTGCAGTTGAATGGCGTCCCGGAGCGCGCCAAAGTCTGGTACGCGGCACAGGACCCGACGTTCCGGAAGTATCTGGATGCCTTCGCCCAGGGCATCAACGACTATGGCAAGGCCCATCCCGAAACGATCTCTGCCGACGTGCGCATGGTGTTGCCCGTGAGCGGCCTGGACGTGATCCAGCATTCACTGCGCGCGGTCCACTACATGTACATGGGGTCGATGACCCGCATGCGCGCCGAGGTGAATGCGGCCCTGCGCGACGCCAATGTGGGTTACTCGCCCACCCAGCAGGAGCAGGAACTCGCCGGTGAATCCAACACCTGGGCCATCGGGCCGGCACATTCGGCCAGCGGGAAGGCGATGCTGATCATCAATCCGCACCTGGCCTGGGGTGACACGTTCTACCGGTACATGGAGATGCAACTGGTCGGGCCCGGCTATGACCTTTATGGCGCGCCGCAAATCGGTTTTCCCACCCCCGTTGTTGGTTTCAACCGGACCGCCGGATGGGGACGCACTGTCAACACCATCGACACGGTGGATTTCTACAAGTTGACCGTCAAGGACGGCCAATACCAATACGATGGCAAGTGGATGCCTTTCGAACGCGAAACCAAAACGATCAAGATCAAGCAGAAGGACGGCTCGTTCCAGGAGGAGAAGCTGGAGATCCGACGCAGCATCCAGGGCCCCGTGGTGTTCGACGAGCGCGGGCTCACCGTTGCGATGCGCGTGGCCGGACTCGACCGCCCCAAGATGCTGGAGCAGTGGTTCCGCATGGGCGAGGCCAAGAATCTGAAGGAGTTCGAAGCTGCCTTGAAAATGATGTCGGTCCCGATGTGGAACCAGAGCTATGCCGATGCCGACGGCCATACGATGATCGTATGCGACGGCTTGGTGCCCAAGCGGAAGATGGGCGACTACCGGTATTGGTCCAAGGTTGTGCCCGGCGATACCTCCCAGACCATGTGGGACAGCTACCTATCCTTTGAGGAACTGCCACGGACACTGGACCCGGCCAGCGGCTGGAGTGTCAACACCAATGAACCGCCATGGCTGATGACATTCCCGCAACTGGATCCGAAGAAATATGCCCTGTTCGTGGCTCCCAACACTCCGGATATGCCCCAAATGCGGACCCTGCGGTCACTGCGGATGGTGAATGAGCGCGCCAAATTTACCTACGAGGACCTGCTCGGGGCCAAGCTTTCCACC
>CAITMP010000906.1 GCA_903893525.1 uncultured Acidobacteriia bacterium
AAGGGTAAGCGGAAAGAACTGGTAGGAATTTGCTTTCTCGACGCTCCGCGGAAAGGGAGATTTGCTTTCGCGGATTGGTAAATTCGAAGGCAGTTTGCGGCGATGGAACCGGCGCCGCAAATGCTTTTGAGGACCCGCGGACCATTTGGGTCCCGGATTTCCAATTATCGCGACGGGCGTGGGGTGGCCTCTGGCGAATTGCCTCGCCTCGACGTGGAGGCGCTCATTCGTCCTCGGAGTCGGGCTGGATGACGGAGATTGGAAGAATGACTTCACGCCCGTTCAAAAGCACCACCAAATCGCCGCTTTCGAACACCTCCGGGGTGTCGCCGATGTAGTAAGCCATCGTCATGGCATCATCGGCGGAATACCCCAGAGCTTGAATCCCTTTGGCCCGGGGGAGGACAATTTCGCAGGAGCACATGGGAACGGGTTGCTGTTTGAGGCTCCGGAGCAAACGCAAATGTCAGCGACGGAACCCAACCGTGGATGGGGTTGACGCTGGATTGGATCCAGGCGGGCTGCGGCCGGCGCCGATTAGGTAAACGGAGCAATCGATCCGGCTGTCAGCGGCCATGGCATGGACAGCCCTTGGGAGGATTTGGCGGCCCCAGTGATGCAGGAGTTCCTTCGGTTTTGGCGCACGGCGGAGGAAGAATCGGAATTGGCGGCGTTTGGCCGCCGGCCGAAGTCGACAATGTTGATAGTCAATGTTTGCCCATGGCCGAGAATCTTGCAACCAAGGTCCGCGACGGGCACGAAATCACCATTGTCGAGCCGGCCATAGCTCGCCGAAACCAACGCACTCGATTTTACCCAACGGCGCCCCGAGTAAAGAAAGTTTCATTCATGAACTGAGCCCAAAAAAGGGGGTGGAGGCTCCGCGGAAAAACGGGGATATTCCACATCACCCTTCCTAGCTTTGGAATACTCTCGACCATGATTCACCACCGGTAAACAGGCAGCCGGCTTGCGTTGTTCGGTACCGGTGCTCATTTATCGAGGCCCACTTTTTTCAGGAGTGCCTGGAAGCGCGGCTCGGTGCGCAGGGGATCAAAAACAGCTTGGCCTTTGAGATCCCAACAATACCAATCCTGCTCCACATAACACTTCTCCAACCAATCAAGGGCCGTGCCCTTTTTGGTAGTGACGGTGTCCGATTTAGTTTCCAAGGCGATTTCGCATGATTTCACCCGCCTTCATCACAAAACGTACGTTCTCAATTGCAGAGATATTGTTCAACGGATTGCCTTCCAAGAGTATCAAGTCGGCCGATTTACCTACCTCGATGGTCCCAATTTCCTTGTCGGCTCCCAAAAGTGTCGCCGCATTCACCGTCGCTGTCTGGATCGCTTGCAACGGGGTTAATCCCCCCTTGATGAGGGCACCAAACTCCCTGGACTCCAACTCGGGCTCATCATCCACGCCGTAGGCGATTTTTAGGTGGTGGCGGATCGCAAGTTCGAACGCGGGTTGCTGCGCCGAGAGAATGGCCCTCCCTTTCGCGGCAACTACATCATCCGCACCCTGAGTAGTCCCGATCTCCACCCCGCGTTGAAAGGTGTAGAGTGTCGGAACGAGCCACGTTCCGCGTTGTTCCATCAGTGCGGCCCCTTCTTCATCCAGCATGGTGCCGTGTTCGATTGAATCGACCCCCGCCCGTACGGCAGCCTTGATACCTTCCGCCCCCTCGGCGTGTGCCATTACCCGTTTGCCGGCTCGGTGGGCCAGTTCAACCGCCCGGGCCATTTGTGGCTCACTCAATTCCTGTCGATCGTAACTGCTATAAGGATCATGCACTCCACCTGTCGCCATAAGCTTGATCCAGTCGGCTCCATATTTGAGATCGCGTCGTACGACTTCGGCGACCTGATCCACAGTATCGGCAATATTGGGCCGACGCGGAAGGGCTTGATCGGCCGAAAGAACATCAGCATCCCCATGCCCCCCCGTGACACTAACGAACCCACCGGACGAAAAGATTCGCGGGCCTTGAACCAGCCCTTGTGCGATGGCGTCCCGCAATGCCAATTGGCCGTATGCCGGGTCAGACTCGCCCGCGTCCCGTAGCGTCGTGAAACCGTGGTCGAGGATTACCTGCCCATTTCGCAAGCCCCACAACGCTCCCAAGGCCGATGAAATCCTGAGGCTCGAAGCCGCTGATTGGTCGCCCTGGTTTCCCAGGAGGTGGACATGGCAATCAATGAGTCCCGGCAGCAAAACGAACCCGTCCGCGTGGATTACTTGAGTGTTGGTCGAAAATACCGTGTCGTGCGTGAGCGAGATAATCCGCCCCCTGGCGACTACGACCGTCATGTTGGAGGTCATTTGTCCGGTGCGAACGTCGAGGATTTGCGCGTTCACGATGGCGTAATCGCGTCCCCAAGGAGGCCTTTTAACGGCGGCAAAAAGTGGATGGGGAATCAACACCGCAAACAGTCCCACCCACGCAACAAGTCGGGACCGAATTGAGCTGGGAAAAAATCGCGTATCGAAATACGACGATGCCCGCCGGACACTTCCTAAGATTTTCAATTGTACAGTGAACAACAGTCTCCACGGCTCCGTCAAGACTGGCGATTTCGAAGCCGGACCGTCTCGTCGGACATTCGAGAACAAATCCGCCTTAAATCCGGGCCTGGATTCGAACGGGGTTGTCGACTTCACGGTCATCCGAAAATAATCCTTCATCCGAGTGTTGATGAAGCCGAGCTTCACCATCGCCTGGAATTCCTCGGCGAGCGAATTCTCGCGAGTGTAGGCTCGCAGGAAGGGCTGTGGAAAATCGAGCAGAGTCGGTAGCACGATCTCTGTCGGGCGAACGGCGTCGCCTATTCCGATGTC